>JBGPOG010000090.1:0-10628 GCA_041487935.1 Chthonomonadia bacterium
AATGGGTTTCTCTTCTTTCGTATCCGCCTGCTTTTTTGGTCGCGCTGCTGCCGCCTTTGTGCGCGGCAATTGAGTACGCGTTGCTGGCATTATCTTCACCTCCCGTCATTCCCGCTACCATTATACTTCAGACGGGAGGCGAACATTCCCTTTGTTCCGGAGCGGCGACGTTACCAGTTCTCCATCTCCCTCCGAAACTGCTCGGAAGGGGAGGGGATCGCCGAGCCTGGCTGCGAATCGACCGGCGCATCGTACGAGCGGTCGAACAGCAGCGCCAGCATGTCCGCCCGGTCCGGCGAATGCAGGCCGCGCTTGCGCATCTCGTCCTTGCTTTCGATCTTGATCTTTCCCGAGGAATCGTGGCCGTAGCGGATCGACGCCAGTTCCACGCAAAGCTCGTCGTCCCACTGCGGAATCGCGATTTCTCCCGCGCGGAACCGCTCGCGCAGCCGCCAGTACAACTCCGCCCGTAGATTGGTGAATCGCTCCGAGTCGCTCGCAGGCTTCGAAACGTTCACCGGCTCCAACCCTTCGATGCCCAGCTCCACCAGCCGGTCCACCACGCCTCCGCCCACGCCGATGTCGTCGATTGCGATGCTCTGCGGGTGTTCTTCATAAGCCATCGAAGCGATCAAACCCGCGGAGGCCATCGTATCGTTGCCGCGCACGACTTCGAGCCGGGTCAGAACCGGCCCGACCCGCACGCCGACCGCCGTGCAGTCGACGCCAAACCTCGCGATATCCGCCGCCATCCGCTTATAGCCTTGCGCCGCAAGAGTCCGAGCCATCGCCGCTTCGATCCATCGCAGAGGGATCAGCGAATTCTCGTCTGAATCCGGAAACTCCCCCAGAACCCGGGATCGGAACTCATTGTCAGGCCGGTACCATCGCCCACGCCACTCGAAAACCTCAGGAGTATTGGAGTGGTGGAGTAATGGAGTGTTGGAGTCGCGTGTATCGCCATTGTCCTCCATTACTCCATTACTCCCATACTCCATCACTCCATCACTCCCTTCCGCCTCCTCGCACCACTCCTCCACACGGCTCTGCACTGCCTCCGCCGTTACTGCTCCGGGAATCTCGCGTCCCTCATCGGTCACATTAGGATGCTCCAGCGCGCTGATGGTGTGCTTGCTCCAGCCCGCTCCGCTCCGGAATATCTCATAGAACCTCCCCGATGCCCGCAGCGGATTACCGATGGCCAGGATCCGGTTGTTCCGCCCCACGGCCACCCCCTCCGCCGCCTCCCATATCTCGTCAGGAACGCCGCTTGCCTCGTCGAAGATGATCAGGAGATGCTCAGCATGAAATCCCTGAAACTTGTCTTCTTCATCAGTTGAAAGCCCCAGCGCATACCAGCCATCACCTGCTTTGAGCTGGACCTCCATCATCTCCCCAGGCAGCGCTATCTTCGCACCATGGAACCGCCGCCGGATTTCCTCCCACAACAAGTGTCGGACCTGCCGGGCTGTCGGGGCCGTGGTCAGAACGATGCTCGGATGGTGCGTATAGAGGAACCAGAGCGCCAGGTCCGCCGCCAGGTAGGTCTTGCCCACGCCGTTGGCCGACTTGACCGCCACACGCCGGTTCTCCGAGAGCGCTTTGGCAACCTCGGCCTGCTTTTCCCACCACGCCGAACCCAGCACGCCCTTCGCAAAGGCCTCCGGGCGAGCCCTATATCCGGCCATCTTCCGCAGCCAGGTTTCGTTCCAGAAGCGCCGGTTGAGTTCCGCGCAAAAGGAGCGAATCAGATCGGCTGCTATTTGCGAATTGCCCGCTGTTATTCGAGTTGCCGCTGTCTCTGTCATTGCTTACAACCTGTTAACCGTGCATGAATGTGGAGTGCGGGAGCTTGCTCCCGCTTTTCCCGGGCAGCTTGCTGCCGCCGTCGCGAACAACCTCTAGCACTTAGTACAAGCCTGAGTATTACTCTTTCAATGCTCTCAACCTGTTAAAACTTGTGAATTCTCCGCTTACCTGGTAAATATACTGGGTTCTTGTTAGCGAACGGGCAATGGCATGATTCTTGCAGGTGGTTTTACCAGCGGTAGTAGCGATACTACTGCAATTTTTTTGGGGGACCCCTTTATGAAATCTTGGCGCAATCATAGTTTGATTACGGCTGCGGCTCTTATAGCGATGGCAGCCATGGCGCTGCCGGCGGGCGCGCAGATTACGGTGTTGACGGCGGATCGATTCATCTCATTGCACGCTCACGTCCAGGGGGGATCTGATACCTCCTTCCCGTCTTCCAGCTCATCTCCCGGCACGTTCATTGTGGGTCCAGCGTCAGTACTATCGCAGGATCCTGTGCCGAATCACTCGGTTGTGGTTACTGCTTCCCAGAACTCGACTACTCCGAACGTTACGGGCAGTACGATCTCCGGCACCGGTGACGCGAAAGCGTTCATCGAACCTGGGTCGACGGCCATCGCTGCGAACGCCAAATCCGTGCTCAACGTAACGTTTAACGCGGATGTGAACGCCGATTTCAGTCTCTCCGGCACCCTCGACACCCCGTCGACGGATTTCTTTGCGTCCCCCGCGTTCAAGATCGAGGACTTGACCGACGGCACCCCCCTGATCGACGTAAGTGGGCCGCAAGCTCTTAGCCTGATCGGCTCGCTGACGCAGGGGCACCACTACCGCGTATTTGCGAGCTCCACGGCGAACGGCGACCTGCAGTCGAATAGCGGGCGGACGGAGCTCAAAGCCGAGGCTAGTTGGGATTTCAACTTCACGGCGCGCGAGGCGCCCGCAGCCCAAGTGCCGGAGCCGGGCGTGATGGCTCTGCTGACGGGATGCTGCGTGGCGGGCGTGTTGGCGTGGCGCCGGCGGCGGGTTTGATTCTCGCTCCTGCTTCCACTATCCCCCAAAATGCCATTCGTTCCGGTCTCTGAATCAAAGAGGGCAGCCAGTGCGGCCGCCCTCTTTCCATGATAAATTGATCTATCCGATTATGCAAGACATTCTTCGGGAGATAGAACTTCGGAGAGGATTGCTAAAGTACGCTTGTGCATTTCAAAATCACCCCGAGCGTCCTGATGCCCGTTTGCTTCCGGCGCTGTTACTTCGAAATCTCGGTCTGTAAACTCCCCAAGTGGTAATCTTACTATGTGAAAGCCATTCTCAAGCAACTTTTCGGCTGTATCTCCAAACTCGCTCAGATTCCGAGCAACTGCGTCTCGCTCAGACGGATTATCCGAGATCAATCGTTCTTGCCAGGTATCGATTTGATGTTGGAGCACGCCACGGGGAGTCTGGCGATCCGCGCTGAATACGGAAAGCGCTCTACCTTGGGACTGCTTAAATGCAGTCGGCTTCGGCCGTCCCTTTGCCCGATCCCAATTCGACGGAGTGATCACTCGGTATACATAGTTTTCGTTTGTCTCATGGGGCGGCTCTGGCAACGCGGCTTCTCCGTCTGACCCCAGCGTTATTCGCGGTCAAGTACCCACCTCACCAGCAATAGCGCTTCCGCGGGTGACGCCTCATCCTTCGTTGGTTTGGACGCAGCTTCGCCCCTAACGACCAGGATACGGTCGGGATCGTCTGGCCGAAAGAGGAGCTCCAGCCAACGATTGGTCTCTTCCCAATAAAGCTCAACCCCCCCATCCGGGTCGGCGCATGGGGTTGGGCGATGCCAGCTCCGGAAATCTTCCTTTATGGCGTCAATGGCCGTGCGGATAAACCGCTTCGCGGATTCGATCGCGGCAGGCGAAATTGGGAGCGCTTGGTCTCCGTCCCATCCGTATCGCAAGTTGCGAAAAGTATCGATTTCCTCCACGATCCCGGAAATATCCGGCGCCGGTTTTTGAGACGCCTTCCCTGGATCGCTTGATCCCTTGGACGAACCATCGATCTCCGGACCATCGATGAGCGGGGGCTTACTCGTTGCTGTGACGCTTTTCGGCATAATCCTATCTCTCTGTAAGGGAAGACCATTCGGATCCGCTCTGCAGCTACATTATAGGCCAGACACCAACACCCGTCAACCTTTCCCTAATCATTCTTTCCCTAATCATTCTTACGGCTATTCGACCTCTTTCACTTTCACCCGCTGATCGATACCCGCTTCGGTGCCCGCCGCCCGCGCGTTCAGCTTCTCGATCACTTTGCGCCGCACCGCCGCGCCGGCTTCTTCCAGCGCCTGGAGGACGACCTCTTGAAATGCCTGGATAGCCTCCGCGCGTACCGCCGTCTCCAAAGTCTTGTTCGCCAGGGCGATGTGCTGGCGCAGCTCTTCCGCGGCGGCCAGGCGGAGGCGGGCGTCGGCATCGCTCTCGATTTGCGCCAGCGCCGCCTCCACCCGCTCGAAGTTCTCCTGCAGCCGCTCGCGCACGTCCCAAATCGACCGCACCGGACGATTGTTCTGCTCTTGGACAACAGCGGCGTTTTCTAGTGTTGAGTGTTGAGTGTTCAGTGTGAAGTTGCTGCCTGCCGGCTGCCTGAAGGGGGTGGGTTTGGGCTTCAGGCGGTCCGGCCGGCGGCGGGTGTGGGTTTGGGTTGAGTGCATGGTTGTATCAATGTATGAATGCCCTTCATTTAGGGCGGAAATGCAAGAGGGCGCGATCGCAATGGATCGCGCCCGGGTTCTCTGTTCGGGATCAAATTCTAATTGTCTGCGCTGCCGAAATAGAACCGTTCGTTAAGTGGGTCGACAGCAAAGCGGATGCGTTCCAGGCAGCAGTGCCAGCCCAGCACCGTGGGAAGTCCCCAAGATTCGTTCGGAAGTAACGTGGGTACAAAAGCAGTTACTTCTATGCTTGTTCCCATACCTTCTTCTGACGGAATTTGCAGTGGTATTCGATAGAGAATGCCCTGGGTAATTGTTCCCCTGACGTGGATTTCTTCAGTTCCGACAAGGTCCGCGGAATCCAGGTTGATCAATCGGGCAATACCGGGATCGAGAATGAGATACGCACCTCCGGTATCAATGGCTGCCTCTACGTCTAGGTCGCCGATGGTGACCTGAATCAGCAGCTTATTCAGACGCTCTCGGGGTGAAAATGGTTTGCTAAAACATGTGGTCGAACCGATACAGAACTCACTCCCGTCAGGAAGAAGCAGCATCAGAATACCTTTGTAAGCAGAGTACCTTTAGGAAGTTGGATTTTCTGTGTCAGGTCGCTTAGCGTGGCGGCCGAGCCAAGCAATTCGCCATTATAAACCGCCACCCATTGGCCTTTATATTCGCTCGCCGATTCCTTCAACCAGCGAGCATTTAGGGCGATCCCAGGATTGGCTGGCAGATTCGTGCTGATAATCCGTGGGGGGGCGAGCACTTTCGCCATCCGCCGCAGCTCGTCGTTGCCCGGGTGCTTTTCATATCCCTCGCTGGCGAGCTGGCGAGCATCCAGGTGGGCGCCTTCCGCAAGGGCCTGGCGAACCGCAGCGATATACTCAGCATCCGTCCGGAAGGGGCCTATGCTTCCGTTGCCAATCGGCCGTATTCGACCGGTTGGAGGAACTTTTACCGCTCCTTTGACGCCTTTGGACATGGCCATACCTCCGTGCAACATGCGGGAGACATCCCGCCCTGCCGCTTTATTATAGGCCAGGGCGGGTTAGACGTCAACTTTATTGCCCGGTATCTTTGGCTCCCTTACCACGAAACCTCCAGCCTCTCCTGTCCGTTCTAGATATCATGAACCTCCGCTTCACCGAACCGGATCCGGCGCAAGTGGCCGTCGGTCGGCTGGAACAGACCCTGGCGCCGGCCGAAGATCGCACGGCCGAGGCGGATGCCGTCCTCCAAACGCTCTCGGAAGAAGCCCGCAAGTACCGGCGAAACCGGCGGGTGCAGAAGCTGGTCGCCCCTTTGCTATGGGCGCTTCCGCTGGCTGCCTCGCTGGGGTCCCTGATGTTCTCCTCGCTGGGGCATTCGGCGTACATGCTGTTCTTTGGAATACTTGGATTCTACTGGCCCCTGCTGTACGCGTCCCTCTACCTCTCACGAAGATTTAAGAAGGCGGCGCACGATGCGGTGGGACTGGACGACGTTCGGAAAGTAGGTCCCCTGGTAGACGCTCTGGCGGTAAACGACCGCGGTATGCGGGAGATGGCGGAGGTCGAAAACGAGATCATCCGCCTGCTCCTCAGGCTCAAAGCAACCGACGCGAATTTACTGAACGACGGGCAGCGCAAGAACCTCAACCGCGTATTCGGTCTATACGACGACTCCCTGGCGTGGCGCCCTCCTATCAAGACACCGGTCTACGTGATGGTCGGCATCGTCAGGAAACATAAGCAGAAGGGCGAAGCCTGGGAGCGAAGAGTACACCTGGCCCTGGCCGTCCTCAAGGCTTACGAGCAGGTGGGCGACGCCAAAGCTCTGCCCGAAGTGGAGCGGCTGGCGTCCGGCCAGGGCCTGGCGGCCAGGGTGCCAGAGATTCAGGAAGCCGCGAAGGTCTGCCTGCCCTATCTGCGCGAACGGGTGGAGCAGGAAAAAGCCCGGCAGACGCTGCTGCGCCCGTCGGCCGAACCGTCCGACTCCGAGAGCGTGCTTCTGCGTCCCGCGCAAAACACCGAGTCCGATGCGCAGCAGCTTCTGCGACCGGCTTCGCCGTGACTTTTCGAATTGTCGATTGACAATTTTCAATTTTCAATTGTCAATTTGTACCGTCAGCGAAACCGCCAACCCCGCTCGCACGTTCTTCATAATGAGATGGAACTCATTCACGCACAACCCGAACAGGCCGAGACCACGGTTAGCCTTCCGCACGAAAACACTCCTTTGTCCAATACGAGCGCTGAAAAGGAAGCTCTGCTGGAAACGCTCTCGCGGGAGGCGGCTAAGTTCCGCAGGATGCGGCGAGCTCAGAAATGGATACTCGCGGCGTATATCGGCATCCCAGTTTTGCTCTATGCCATCCATGGCTTGCTCCTGCTGCTGGGAATCTCGACCCACAAGTGGAGCGGGAATTACTTCCAGGCGTTCACCTCCTGGTACATTATCGGCGCCTTTGCCGCTTCGAAGGGACTTAAGAAGGCGACAATCGAAGCGGCGGAACTGGACGATATCAGGGCGGTCGGCCCGCTGGCGGATGCGCTCGCAATTGAGAGCCGCCACATCCGTGCAGTTGCGGAAACAAAGCTGATCGAGCTGCTCCCCCGGCTTAAGGCCAGCGATGCCGAGCTGCTGAATAAGGAGCAGCGAGGTCAGTTGAACGGCGTACTGCGCAGGAGCGTGGCCAGATTCCGGTGGCGCGGCTATTCCAATCCCAGCCGGCGGGAAGACCTTGCCGTTGCCATCCTCAAAGCGTATGAGCAGGTGGGCGACGCCAAAGCTCTGCCCGGGGTGGAGTGGCTGGCGTCCGGCCAGGGCCTGGCGGCCAGGGTGCCAGAGATTCAGGAAGCCGCGAAGGCCTGCCTGCTGTATCTGCGCGAACGGGTGGAAAAAGAGCAGGCTCGGCAAACCCTTCTGCGGCCATCGAGCCAAACGCTCGACTCCGAAAGCTTGCTGCTGCGCCCGGCCCAGGGCACAGAGTCCGACCCCCAACAGCTCCTTCGCCCGGCATCGCCGTGACCTTGAATTGTCAATTTTCAATTGTCAATTCTCGTCCCAAATCCAGGTGGTTTTTCAACTCCAGTTTTGCCCCGTTTTACGGACCATCATCCCGCCAAAAAATAGCCGAAAAAATTACACTCTCATATATATAGCCATCGGGAAGGGGTGTTTTACTAGTAACTTCCGAAAAAAAGTTGAAGTTTTTTTACCAGCATCGCGCTTTAGTACGATTATTGAAAGATGTTGATAGCTAACTGAAAATTCGAAGATTGTCTTTTAATGCGTGAATAGCGATTTATTGAGAGGCTGTTAAGACGTGGATTTTGGGTGGAAATGGGGGTGAATCGGGGAGCAAAAACCTGCCGGATTCAGGACGATTAACCGATTACTTGCAACCGCCTAATCTGTTGAGAAATGCTGGGCGCCGCATTAGGAAGAACACGGGTCGAACCTCATTGGCTAGGGCTGCGTTGGTCCTGTTCGAAATGTTCGCGATAGATGGCCTTCTCAATAATCAGAGATCCCCCGAACCAGAGGGCCAGCCGCAGGAGCACTGCGGCCGTAATCACGATGACAATCTGCCGAAGCATTTGTGCCGTTCTCGTGCCCCTCAATGTTGCTACCCCTGTCTAATGGGGATCCTATTAGGCCGCAAGGCATGCCACGCTCAATCCCTCTCCGCCAGCGCATACTCAACGGCCTGGTCCAGCGTCATGTCGTGCCCGAGGTCGATGGCCCATTCCAATTCCGTCTCTCCGAGCTTCGCCCGCAGAGTAGCCATGGCCCTTTCTAAATCGGACTGAGCGCCCAGAGTTTCCGCGATGCCGATCTCCTCGCGCAGCCTTCGTGCGGCGCCCAACAAACGGGCGGCGCGCGAAAACTGTTTGCGATCTTCCTCGATATCCGCCCACGCCTCCAGCCAATCCGCCTGGCCGCGGCGCGCGCCGAGTTTCCGCAGAATTTGCAGGGCCTCGATTAAATTCGATCGTGCGATCTCGGAACGACCGTCCGTTCGCTCAAAATAGGCAAGGTTAATCAGGTTTAGCGCCACCTCGTATTCGGAATCCAATTCACGGTTGATCTCCAACGCCATTTCGAAGCAGTTTCGGGCGGCCTCATGATTCCCGAGATTCCTCGTGCAAGTCCCCAGGTTGTTGAGGGCGTTGGCCTCCAGCAAGCGGTTGCCTATCTCCTGGTTAAGCGCGACCGCCCGCACCAGGAATTCACGGGCCGATTGGTAATCTCCCTGGTCGGACGCTACGTTGCCCAGGCACGTCAGGGAAATGGCCACGCCGTTCAGCTCGCCGAGCTCCTGCAGAATAGCAAGCGAGCTCTCGAACTGCAGGCGGGCCGATTCGTATTCTCCGGTTGTGTGGGCTACGGTGCCGAGGTTCCCCAGCGAGCCGGCTTCCCCGGCCCTATCGCCTAGCTCGCGCCGGATGTCCGCCGCGCGCTGAAAGAAGCTGCGAGCCTCCTCATAATCGCCCTGAAGATAAGCGAGCGTTCCCGCGCCGTGCATTGCCCTGCCCAGTCCGGGAGCCGCCGCCCTTGGCCCAGCCTTGTCAAGCAGCGCCGCATAGACCAGCCGCCCCTCAGTCACATATCCGCGCGTCATCCAGAACCGCCAGAGCGAACCCGCCAGGCGAAGGCCCGCCTCAGCCGGAGTGTTAAGTGTTGGGTGTTGAGCGTTCAGGTTGGAACGACTATCCTTAACACTCGACACTGAATACTCAACACTATGATCGAGCGCGGCGCGAAGATTGTCGTGCTCGGTCTCGAGCCGGGTAAACCACTCGGCCTGGTGTGGACCGGTCAGATTTGGCTCAGCCTCCTCTGCGAGGATCAGGAAATGGTCGCGGTGGATCGAGCGAAACTTGTCTGCCTCACGGCTAACCATTAGCCGCTCGCGGGCGTAGTGCCGCACGGTTTCGGTAAGCCGATAGCGGCCGGTCGATTGATCGAACACGGCGAGAGAGCGGTCTACCAGCAGACCGAGAACATCGGCCACGTCTTCAAGCTCGATAGACGCGGCCCGGATATTGCCGCCCGAACCGGATGACGCATGGATATCCGAAGCATTTGACATGGCAAGATTTCGCGGAAACTAATTCGAGGACGGTTTCATAACGGTTGCCGGAGATTCTATCATTCCGGGGCTGAAGAGTCAAATATTGCGCGCTGATTCCCAATCCCAAAGAACTTTGACTTCGCCCGTACACAGTAATTCTACCGGGAAATCGGCAGCCGCGCAAACGCGCGGGCAATTGGCACACTTCATGCAATATGCTGCTTTAAAATGCCTCAAAAACGGGAATGTCCCGTTGCCCCAACAATTGTCACTATTTGCAGTGAATGATTGATATTGCAATCTGAGCTATTCATATATTCCCGCAGATCCCTGCCGCGGGGATTCGGCCCTGCCGGATGACCGCCGGCACTGGCAGATTTCCATCCGATGGACATTTCAGTTTCAATTCGCAATGGGATAAAAGCAAGGAGGGACGTGCATCATGCAAAGACCCATCAGGTCGTTGTTCACTGCGGCTGCGCTGGCGCTTGCGGTCCAGGCTGCGCAGGCCCAGATTCCGGTCGACGTCGTCGGCCACATGCCGTTGGCGCAGTTCAATTCACTGATCGCCCCGCAGGCGTATAAGGACTGGGGGAACGAGCCATTCATCGCCGTGAACCCGTTGAATCCTAGCCAGGTAGTGGTATCCGGTTTCGGGTATGGAACGAATAAAACGTCGAACGGAGGGTCTCTCTGGTACTCGACTAATTCCGGGGCCGACTGGAGCATGACGTTTCCGTTCCAAGCCCCCGCAAACGGCATCAATATTCCGCGGGACCAGACGTTTGCGTACGACAGCGCGGGAACTCTCCACGGTATTTTCCTAGGCAGCAACCCTAGCCCGGGAGCGAACAACCTTTTCAACATTTACCATGGCACAACGAGCAATCCCGGCGCCAACGTATCGGCCACCTGGACTGCCGGCACGGTCAACCACGTAGGCATCAACAATGCGGATCAGCCCTGGATGTCCATCAGCGGCAATCATGTGTTTGCCGGGTACGACAACTTCACGGGTGGAGTGGAAGAGAGAGTCGCCCGCTCCGATGA
>JBGPOG010000091.1:0-10619 GCA_041487935.1 Chthonomonadia bacterium
AACCCATAGAGTCCGGGCGAGCCTTCGGCGTGGGCGTGCTTGTGCGGAACCTCGATATTCCATTTGTCCGGCTCCGGATCGCCCTTTTTCCATGCCTTTGCGCGAACCGTGCCTGCGCCATCCGACGAAACGTCCACGCGTGTCTTGATGTGATACCACTCGTGCGGTTTCCACGCAAAAGGCGCGGTTACCTTGATCCGCTCGGCGTTCGAAATGACCTCGATGTCCTGGGAGTTACCGTCCAGGATGATGTAATACCGTTGGTTGATCACCCCGACCGTGGACATCGTCCGCCGGTTTCCGTCGGACATAACGTCCGCCTCAAGCGTGTAGTTCTTCTCGTCCGGATGCCCGAAGAATACTGTCGCGCGCTGGAAGAAGATATTGTCGAGCGTTTTGGCCAGCACTTTGCTGCCGTCGACCTCGCGGACGTCGAACTTGAAGCGAGCGCCGATCCACGGCAGCGGAGGATAGGCGAACTTCGATCCATCCGGCGTACTCTCAGTCACCTGGAACTCTTCGAAGTCTTCCTTGAACGGAATTGAAGGAACGATTCGTCCGCGGAAAGTGCCCTTGAACACACCCAGAGTCGCCTGGAAAGCTCCGGCAGAAGGCGTCGGCGCGCTGGCGGCTACGAGCTCGCCCTGGGAATCGAACTCTCCGTTCATTTCCGACCGGACTTTTGCGGTCGGAGGAATGAACTTAGCCCAGGTTGCCTTCGAAGCTTCGAAGGTTTCGGTTGGCAGCCCGTTGGCATCGATCCCCCGAATGGCGAACTTCGACTTTTCTCCCGGCCGGAGGAGGACCTCGGATGGGATTATCTGGAGAGCGGCGGTCGGTCCGGGTTTGGGCCACTCTTCAACCACCGGCTCCGGTACGCCCATCGGATTGTTGCCCTTTTTGCCGAAGCAGTAGAGCTTCTCCGTAGAGAAAACGTACACTTTGCCGTTGTAGGCAGACGGTTGGCCGATACATCGCCCGGCGAGTTGCACTTTGGACAGTTCTTCTACGCCATCGTCCTTCGGTTTGAGAATATAGAACGATCCGTTTGTAATCGGAATATAGAGCTTTCCGTCCGCATAGAGCGGCGAAGCGTGAAGCTCATCGGGACCTAGCTTGTATTTCCACAGAATTGCGCCGGTATCGGCATTCACGCAGCAAAGACTGCCGGTCTTATTGACCTGATAGATCTTATTCCCGACAATTACAGGTGAGCTCGAAATCGATGTCAGCTCGTTGCGCCACGCCTCGCAGCTCTTGTCGAGCTGCGGCGGAAGGCCCTCGACCGGATGGGGCTCGGCGTCCACCCGGATCGCGGTCATGCGGCCAACTTCAGACGAATCGAGATTCTCGTCAGCGTGCGTCGCGATCAGCAGGCCTTTATAGAGGAGGACGGAAGCGTTCAGCCCGCCCGCGGATACCGGATATCTCCAGATCGGTGCGCCAGTCCGGCCATTGACGCAAATCACGCTGCCGTCGCCGGACCCCGTGTAGAAGACACGCTTGCCATTCCGCCAGGATTTCCATGGACGGGCAAACGAATTGTCTTTCGGGGCGGCGCCCGGCGAGGATGACCAGACAAGCCGTCCGGTTTTCTTATCGAATCCGTACAGGCGGTCCATCGCGGGACCTTCGCCGCCCCAGTTGGTAGTGATGTAGCGGTAGATGACGATGTCGCGATCGATCATTGGCCCGCCGGACCGGCCATTGGTAAACGTCAGACGCCCCAGCATCTCCATGAGCGAATGCTGCCACACGAGCTTGCCGTTTGGCGTGTAGCACGAGAATATGCCGGCGCTGGTGCAGACGTAGACGTTGCCGGTTTCGGGGTCGATGCAGGGGCTGCCGATAGCATATCGATTATAGGTAATATCGCTGAGAAAGTCGCTATAGGCGTGCTCCCAGAGGACTTTTCCGGTTTCCGCATCCGCGCAGAGGAGGACTTCCTGCAGATCGGGGCCTTCGCCCCGGTAACCGAAGGCGAAGACCCTTCCATTTGCAATGATTGGCGTGCCGCCTCCCGAAAGATCGATGTGCCACAGGTCGTTCTCGCCGCCAATCGCCCATTTGGCGGGCAGACCTTTTTCAAGGGACGTTCCGTCCTGCTGAGGTCCTCGCCAATCGAGCCAACCGCGGACTTCCGCGTGCGACGCGACGGTCATTATGATGCAGGCCAGAACAACATTTAGAGCGGCAACCCTATTGGGTAATCCTCTCATGTCTCTACTTCTCCTAGTCGATTCAATCCGGTTGTGATGAAGTGAAATGCAACCGTGCTCATATGCGGAATTCATTGCCCGCCAGTTGTCTGCTGCTTACGACAATAACGGGCAATGATCTCCCGCACTACCGGAACTAACTCAACCGGAACGTCCATTTTGGTTGGACGTTTAGAACGCAAGAATGCTTCATCTTCCCCTACGGCTTCTTCGTCTGTTTGATTTTCGTAGTGCGCGATGATTCGCTGAAATCGATCTTCCGTCCATCCCTGTGGGAAATGTTCTTGTTTCATAGTTTTTTCTTCTGTTCGTCTGCGGTACGCTGTCAACGGCCTCCCGCGGAGCTCGAATGCGGTGATTACAAAGGCGCTGTCCGGTTCGGGGTCAGGAACATAGATAACCTTGAGATACCGCCCGGCCTCCGTTTGGCCGATTGCGACCCTCGATTCCTCACGGCCCTATCGGTCCTCACCCGAGTTCCGGAGAACTTCCTTGACCTTGGACTCGTCTACGTCATGATTGTGAATATGCGGGTCGGCCGTAACGGAATCCCGGTAGAAGCGAAGCTTCATAGTCGCCCTTGTCCTGCGGTCTACTCGTAGATTCTACCGTCTCCTAACGTCGACGCACACCAGCTCGCCCTCATGGCTGCGGCAGTAGATGAAACCGTTGGCGAGCACGGGGTGCGCCCAGCTCGTGCCGCCGCTCATGACCTGAGCCCGCGCTAACTCCGTGTACCGGTCGGGATTAGCGGCAGCAACAATCAGCTCGCCCCGTTCGGACAATACAATCAGTTTACCGTCCGAGATGATCAATCCGCCCTTCCCGATGCCCCGGTTTTGCCACTTGTCAGCGCCGGTCCGCACGTCGATGCATTTCAAGGTGTTGTCATCATTGCCGTAAAATGCGCTTCCTGCCAGGATGCAGGTGTTGAAGTGGTTCCGCATGTTGCGGTTCTCCCACAGGACCGACGGCCGCCCGCCTGCAAGTCGGATCAGCGCGCAACCGTGGTTGTAGTTAGCCGAGATAAAAACCGAATCTGCGAAGAAGATCGGATCGGCGGCGTTCACGTCGTTCGGCGTGTTCCAATCCTGCTGCCAGAGCTTCCGGCCGGTTTGCGGGTCTACTCCCACGAGTCCGGCGGCGACAAAGAACGACACGCCTGGTTTCCCGCCGGCATCGAATAATATGGGTGAGGAGTATCCCGCAGGTCCGCCACCTGATGACCAGACAACGCGGCCAGACAACTTATCGACTGCGGCGCCGGCTGCGCCCACGTTGTAAAACGCAAGGTTTCCGAGGATTAGAGGCGATCCCGCAAACCCCCAGGTGGGATCGGAAGCTTTGGTATCGCGCCTCAAATCCCGCATCCATACCAGCCGGCCGTTTGCAGCGTTCAGGCAAAACGCTCTCCCGTCGTTGCTAAGCGTATAGACGTTTGGGCCGTCCACCGTCGGAGTCGCGCGCGGCCCGCTATAACCATTTCCTCCGGGAGCACACGGATATGGGTACTGCCACACCGGCCTCCCTGAACCACTGTCCAGGCACCAAACAGTGTCCTTGTTTGCCGAATTTCCGACGGTATAGACCTTGCCGCCAACCACAGCGACCGAAGAGAAACCCTCGCCGACCTGCACTGCCCAGGCTTTGCGCGGCCCTCCCGCGCCCCACTGCGAGTTCCATCCCTTTTCGGCTGAATATCCGTTTCGAAGAGGGCCGCGCCACTGCGGCCAATCCGCGGCCTGACCTGGATCGGAAATAATGGCAACACCGGCGCACATGACAAAGAAACACGCAAATGAGGCAAAGCGGTGGGCGATTTGCAGCATAAGCTCTCTCCCGCCTAAACCAAGCAACCGTAAATTAGTCGTTCGAACAACTGTTTTGCCACAAGAATCTGGGGAACCACTTCCAAAGCCGGCTTAATTCTGCGCCTGCCGGCTTGCCGACTTCTGGCTGACATCGTAACAGAGAAGAATATCCTGGTCGCGCAGGTATAGACGTCCATTTGCGACGACTGGGTAAGGCCAGGAATTCGCCCGACTACGGTCCGGCTGATCGAACCGGCCCTTCTCGACATACGAATTCGAATTCGCTTCGACCAATGCAACTGGTCCGCGCTCGCTGCGGCAGTAAAGCATTCCATCAACACACGTGATCGATCCTTTGACGACACTTGGATCGACCCATTTGACGTTGCCCGTCTTCCATTCCATACAAACCAGGCCGCGATTACGGTCGTCGAAACCATAGAGGTAATCCCCAACCAGTACCATGCCCCCGTGGTGGTTCTGCATCTGTGGGGTGAAGTAAACCTCAGAAGCTGCGGCGCCTCCGCCGCCAGCCGGCAAATTCGCAAGTCCGCCCCCGGTCCTGTAGCTTGACGCGGCGAAAACTTGATGGTCGCGATAGATAGGCATCGAGCAGCAGATCCCACTGCCGTTCGCCGGGGTATCGTAATGCCAGAGAAACTTCCCATCACTGGCCGAAACGCCAACGACGCCGCCCGAAAGGAACTGGATGTACTGCTTTTGACCATCTACTGCCGCCACCAGGCAAGAGGAATAGGCCGCTCCGTTTCGTCCCGGTACCTGCGATGTCCAGACCGGCGCGCCGGTCATCTTGTTCAGCGCGACCAGGGTCGCCTGGCCGTTGCCGGGAGTAACGATGACTTTTGTCCCATCGATCAACGGCGACTCGCTGTAACCCCATTGTGGAACTCTACCGCCAAACTCGGTCACGAGGTTCTTACGCCATCGGATTTTCCCCGTCGCGGTATCCATGCAGACGAGGTCTCCGGCAACGCCGAGCGTATAGAGGAGGTTACCGTCGATGGTTGGCGTCGAGCGCGGACCGTAGCCACCTTGAGCTCCGCCGAGTGTGATGCCATCGGCAATCTTTGCGCTCCAGGCCTCCTTCCCTGTCTTCTCGTCCAGCGCCCAAACCACCTCATCGTCAACACGGCGGCCCATCCCGTAGATCCGTCCGTTCGCTACCGATGGAGCGGCGTGGCCTTCCCCAAGATTTGTCACTTTCCAGAGCAGCTTTGGTCCATCGGCCGGCCAACTCTTGAGCAGCCCGGTCTCCTTGGAGATTCCGGTGCGCTCCGGCCCGCGGAATTGCGGCCAGTCGGCTGCCCCGGCCGAACACGCCGAGGCAACGAGCCAACACGCGGATAGAATACATATTTGGTTTCGGGCCAAACGGCCAAATGCCGCCCTTGAAATCGCAAGCCTCATCGAGTTCTCGACCTTCCTGCGAAGATAGATTGCAGCAAACATGGCTCATGGCCAGCGCTGCGGGTTAATTGAGATTGGTTTGTTCCAGCCTCTATTGCGGTATTCCGTTGCACTCCAGCAACCCAACGTAAACTCCGCCGTTTGCGCCGACCTTGTAAGTCTTCAAGACTTTTCCAGGGCCCATCACGGTGAACTGATTGGCCGTTCCGACCTCAATTCCTTTTGCGGACTTGGCATGGCCATCGACATAATTGACGTTGAAGTTTTCGCTATGCCGCGCCTGGACGATCTGAAGCTGTTGGAAGCTCGGGCCGAAAGCGACGTTACCGTCATACTGCATGGCAGTTTCAGATGGACGTGGAATTGCTGCCAGGGCAACAGTCTGCACCGCCGGCACGAAGCCGTTCTGGAATACCGCCGGATTGACTGCATAGCTGGTGAATGGCGGCGTATTAGGGCTAGGATTACCGACTACGTCCGTCAACTTCATCGCCAATGGTTCGGAGGGGCACTGGGTCAATTGCTTGTTCTTGACGTACGGATCGACTGCCCAATAGAACGTTGCCACGGAAAAGTCCTGCGTATTGAGGTAGGCCGACATGGGGAACACCTCATCGTAGTCCTGGATATACATCAGCGTGGCGGTAGCGTACTGCCTGTGATTACTCAAACAGCTTGATTGGCGGGCCGACTCACGCGCCTTCGCGAAAACCGGAAATAGGATTGCTGCAAGAATCGCGATGATCGCGATGACTACGAGTAGCTCGATCAGCGTAAAGCCGGATCGAGATTGTCGAGAGTATGAAGCCAAATCTGTTCCTCCTAGTGCGTTGCGCCTCACGGAAAGACCTGACGGACCAGCGATCGTACCGGCAGGCTTATACTATGTTTCGACGTCGCCCCGTCGATTCCCTTGCTGGAATCGAATGTCATGCGGTCGCCAGATTAACGGACCGGTGTATCTGCCATGAAGTAACGCAACAAAAGCGTCTCGGTTAATGATAAAGGAACCCGGCAATCGATGGCGAATCATCTTGCGAATGTTTTCGAATACGGTATTTGCGAAGCCATCGTTCCTGGTTCCGCGTATCTCTATTTCGAGACTGGCAAACCCTCTATTCGACTTGGGAGCATGGCATCTTGAAATCTTCAACACTATTCTTTGGCGCCTTAGTACTTCTGTTCGCACGACCTGCCACAGCAGTTGAACCGGATAAAGCACCCGCGGGCCTCAACTGGCCGGCATTTCGCGGGCAGAACGCTTCCGGAATAGCAGACGGCTTTCCGACTCCGACGGCGTGGGATATTCCTAAGGGCCAGAACTTATTTTGGAAGACGGCCATTCCCGGTCTCGGCCACTGCAGCCCGATTGTTTGGGGCGATCGGATATTCGTTGCCACGGCCATCAGCGGGCAGAAAGAACCTAAGCTCAAAGTGGGGCTATACGGCGATATCGCCCCGGTCACCGACGAATCGGTTCATCAATGGAAAGTCTATTGCCTGAACAAGCAAACAGGCAAGATTGTGTGGGAACAGACGGCGCACTCCGGCGTCCCAAAAATCAAGCGGCACACGAAGGCGACGCACGCAAATTCCACGCTCGCCACAGACGGCTCCCACGTTGTGGCGCTTTTCGGTTCGGAAGGCATGTATTGCTACGATCTCAAGGGCAAGCTTCTCTGGAGCAAGGACCTGGGCGTGCTGGACTCCGGCTACTATATGGCGCCCGACGCCCAGTGGGAGTTTGGAAGCTCGCCCGTTATATACGGCAACAAAGTCCTCGTGCAGTGTGACGTTCAAAAGGGATCGTTTGTCGCAGCTTTCGATGTTAAAGATGGTCATAACATCTGGCGAACGCCGCGAACAGATGTTCCCACGTGGGGAACTCCCACGGTGGTCACCGATGGCGGGCGGACGCAGGTCGTCGTAAACGGATACAAACACATCGGCGGCTATGACCTGAACACCGGGAAAGAGCTCTGGATGCTCAAAGGCGGTGGGGACATTCCCGTTCCAACCCCAATCGCGGCCAACGGACTCATCTACATCCAGAACGCCCATGGCATGATGGCGCCTATTTATGCCATCAAGACCACGGCGTCCGGAGACATCTCTCTTAAACAGGACGAAACTTCGAATACCGGAGTCGCCTGGAGCACCAAGCGGGGCGGCGGCTATATGCAGACGCCGCTCGTAGTCGGCGATTACTACTACACGTGCCAGGTGAATGGCATTTTGAGCTGCTACGAGGCCAAATCGGGGAAATCGATCTACTCCGAACGATTGGGCACCGGCCGGACCGGCTTCACGTCATCGCCAGTCGCCGCGAATGGGAATATCTACGTGGCAAGTGAAGAGGGCGACGTTTACGTGGTAAAGGCTGGGCCCGAATTCAAGGTCGCTGCGACAAACCCACTTGGCGAGGTGTGTATGGCCACGCCTGCGATCAGTGCTGGGAAGTTGATTTTCCGCACTCAGGATCATCTTGTTGCGATTGGCGAGCGGAAAACAGCAAGCAGGAAATGATATAGCAAGCTACGATCTATTCAATTAGGGGGTTCAATTTTGCGGACCACAGACAAAGTAAGTCCGAAACGGCTGGTCGTAGAGGCGAATAATTCGCACGAGACTCTTCCGCCATTAGCAAGCAGTTCGGCGCGAATCATTCGCCGCTACAGTCTCGTTTCTTCGCGGCAATTCTCTGTTCTGACATCGGTTGTCATTCTCGCACTTTCTGCCCTAGCGCGCGCTGAAGAAGCAAAACCACCTGACACCGTCAACTGGCCGTCCTACCGTGGACCGCAAGCGTCCGGCGTTTCGCATGGCTTTCCAACGGCATCTACCTGGGACGTGGAGAAAGGAACTAACGTCCGCTGGAAGACGCCTATTCCGGGGTTGGGGCATTCGAGCCCCGTTGTTTGGGGAAATAGACTCTTCGTTGCCACCGCCATCAGTGGCGGAACTGCCGACCTGAAAATCGGGCTTTATGGCGATGGAGACTCGTCCGCCGACGTTACGCCGCAAAAGTGGAATATCTATTGCCTGGACAAGCGGAGCGGCAAGATTCTGTGGATGCGAACTGCGCATTCCGGAGTCCCGAAGTCCAAACGGCACACCAAGGCCACCTACGCGAACACAACCGTGGCGACGGATGGCAAGCGCCTGGTTGCGTTCTTTGGCTCCGAGGGGCTGTATTGTTACGATCTGAACGGGAAGCTGCTTTGGACCAAGGACCTCGGGGTGCTGGACATCGGCCCATACAATGCGCCGACACTGGAGTGGGGCTTCGCCAGCTCGCCGGTGCTGCACGACGGCAGGGTCTACGTTCAGTGCGACACGCTGGGCGACAAGGGATTCCTCGCTGCCTTCGATGCCCAGACCGGCAATGAGGTCTGGCGAACGAAACGCGATGATGTTGCGACGTGGAGCACTCCCGCGGTGTATTCGGAATCGGGTCGAACTCAGATGGTGGTCAACGGTTACAAACATATCGGCGGATACGATGCCCGGACCGGCAAGGAGCAGTGGCGGCTAACCGGCGGCGGGGATATCCCGGTTCCGACACCCATCGTTTCCGAGGGATTGATCTACATCCAGAACGCCCACGGCAGGATGTCTCCCATTTACGCCATCAAGACTTCGGCTTCTGGCGATATTACTCCCAAAGCCGACGAGACTTCCAACGCGCATATTGCCTGGATGAAGACGCGGGGCGGAGGTTACATCCAGTCGCCGCTGGTTTTGGGTGAGAGGTTCTATAGCTGCCAGATTACGGGCGTGCTGACCTGCTACGAGGCGAAAACCGGCAAGCAGCTTTATCAAGAACGTCTTGGAACCGGCCGGACCGGGTTCACCTCTTCACCGGTGTCGGCGGATGGCAAGATCTACATTGCCAGCGAAGAGGGCGATGTCTTCGTCATCCAGGACGGGCCGGAATTCAAGCTGCTCTCCAAGAACCCGCTGGGTGAAATCTGCATGGCGACGCCGGCCATCTCCGAGGGCGTGATGTACTTTCGCACACGGGTGAATCTGATTGCAATTGGACGGTAGAACCGGATGCCGGACGTCGCACAAATTGTCAAAAATCAATCGATAACGCAACGACGCGGGGCAGTGCCTGCGGTTAACCGGCGATTCAAATCGCGGCTGGTATGCGAAGTCCACTTGCGTGGACTGGACGGATTTCCTTAGTTTTCCGCGCTCTTCAGCCTCAGTACCTCTGCATTGCAGATATCCATTTGATGCAAGCATGCGGCTAGCTCAGAGTGTTACAGCACCTTTCCTCCAACACACGAGGAATCGTGCCTGCTTGCTCCCGCATTCCGCACGCAATGCAGGAATCCCCGCCCCCGCCACTGGAAACATCCTCACGGGAGAGTGGTCATGCCATCCTTTGTTGGAATCCGGAGGCGGCGAGTTGTGCGGGGGATTGCAGCCGTGCTTGGGGTTTCGCTCGTCTTCGGCATGGTGATTTGGCTGACCCGTCCTCCGGCCCTTGTCTGGTGGACGAGTCCGCCGATAGGTAATACGGGCCGCCGCATGCGAGCACTTGTTCCTATTGACTGGGAACGGGCGGATCAAGGGCTGGCAGTCCCACCATTGGGCGCCGAGCGTTACTATTTCCGACCCGTGGATCGTATACCGAAGGTTCTCAGATGGATTTTTCCCTATCGTCAAGAACGCGCGCAACTGAGTTTTCACGTTGTACCGCTTTCTTGGGTTCCTGACCCTAACAGTGACGCTTCGACTATTGATCAGTATTACGGCTTTCGCGGTCAAGTACATCGCGATCAAGTGCACTCTGCACATCGAATTGTAATGTTTCGCGAGGTTGGATTGTGGTTGAACATCAACTATTACAAGTCTGACAAACGCGCCTTCGACGAGACTTACAAAGCCATCTGCAACAGCCCGAGGATTGAATGATTTCGGCGCGAACAGCAGACAACCCACTCACAATCGAAGCCGACGCAAACCGCCCGGTGCGGCGGCGGGGCAGGCTGTTCCTGCTGCTGGCCGTGCCGCTTGTGGCGTTCGCGGTTGCCGCGTTCATTTCGTACTCGCGGTCCCCGTACGAGTCCTACGTAAGCCCGCGATTTGGGAGAGTCGCGGGCTGATTATGTTTGGGTATATTGCGATGTAGCGGGCGCCGCTCGAAGCG
>JBGPOG010000092.1:0-10583 GCA_041487935.1 Chthonomonadia bacterium
CCGCGAGCACCTGCCGGTCATTCAAGCCTCCGAGACGGGTATTGGTTCGCACGGCTTCGATATTCTCGGCATAGCGGCGATTGATCTCATCGGGCGCGGCGGACACGTTTTTTTGCTTCGCCGTCTGGCGAATGACGCGCTCCTGGATCGCGCTATCCACGCCTCGTGTAACCGCCACCGACCGGTCTTTGATCAGCCAGTCTTCGACCTCGGGCCGGGTGAGCGTGATCGGTTTGCCGCCGCCGGAGGCCAAACGCTTCAGCACGAGCCCGCCGATCGATGCCGCAACAACCGGCTGGCCGTCCCTGTATTCAGGCCGGCCGGCATTCAGGCTGGCGGTTTGATTGGCAATGAGATCCGATGCGATTACAGTCTTAAGAATAGGCTCGTCGTTGACAGTGGCGACAATTTCGGCTTCGGCCGGCTTTTGAAGATGCTGCGCACCTACAGCAATTGCAATTCCGAGGGTTGTGCCAACAAGTAATCCCAGGACGGGCGCTCTCGAAGGATGACGGGCGCCGGGTGCGCGCGGCATCCCGTGTCGATCAGTGGAAACGGGACGCCGCCTGTTCCCTACACGATTTTGCAGGAAAGTGAGAAACGAAGCATGTCCGTGAAGCTTGTTTGTAGACTGGGGATTTGTGACCAAGCGGAAATCTCCTTTACCATTTGCCGTCTCATTTGACGGCGATTTCATGTTGGTCCGCAGGGTAATCCTCCCAGAGCGGACCGATAAACTCGTGAGCGAAATAGACCAACTGCGCGAATTGGGCTCGCGTGACCGGTTGATCCGGGCGGAAAAAGAACTTGCCTTCGGGTGCGAATGCCTTTTCGTAATCCCAGAGCCGGCTGTCGATGCTTATTGCAAAGAGCGCCTCGGCCGCGCTATAAGCCGCATGTCCTGGGGGCGCGTCGGCATAATGATGCGCACCCCGTTTCGGTCCGATTCCGATAAACCGCGCGACCAGATTTGCGGCAGCCGCTCGAGTTAACGGCGCACTCGATTCCGCGCCGGTCTGCACAACGATCGATCGAGATCCCGGTCCGCGTCCGGCAAGCCGTGAAAGGAGGCGCGCAGCTTCGCCGGCGGTCACCGGATCGTTCGGTTTGAATGGGCTTGCCGTCTGACCGGACGCCGCGGTTCGCTCCGTTGGTTCCGCGGATGGAAAGAACCCCCGCGCTCCAAGCCACTGAATTGGCTTCGATTTCGGCGTATCGGGCGGCAAATCCGGGAAGAAGTAAAGATAGGAAGCATTCCGGCTGGCGCCCGAATTCCCTATGCCGTCGCGAGCGGGAATGGCCTGACTTCCGGACGACCTCTTGACAAGCTCCGCCTGAATCTGCCGGATCGGCACAGTCCGTGGTGTGACGCCATGCCGGAGGCACAAATAGGCCGCAATGCCCGCCGCCTCCCCGAAGTGCATACGGACCGGTTCCAGCCTCAAAGTTCCGTATGCTACGTGTGTCGCCGAAACCGCGGTCGGTACCCAGACGTTGTCTACTCGTTTCGGCACCATCGCGTGATACGGCGCTTGATGCCACGGCGAATACTGCGGAAGGTAGAATTCACCTTCGCCGAGATCTCCGGTGGACCAGTCAGTTTTTGGCTGCACGGCATGGGAGTCCATCGGGTAGTCTCCCAATCCAATTGCGTCCGGCCTCGTTACGCGGCGAGAATAGGTTATGTCGGCCTCGTCGAGCACGACATCAGACTCGAATCTTCGCGCTTCCCGAATGTAGAGAAGCGAAGGCCAGTTGTCCGTGTCACGGTAATCATCGTCCGAAAGGCCCAGGCTCCTATGGCCCTCTTCTGTTTGAAGGTAGTACAGGTAACCGAGGTCGTGGTTCTTGTATAGCTCTTCAACTCTCCTCCGCTCGGCGTATGTCCCGACCGGATAACGGTAATTGACGCTCTGGAGGTCGCTGCCGTGGGGGTGCTGGTTGACCTCGAATTTGCCGCCCGGAAGCTTTCCGCTGCCGACCGCCCAACTCAGCTCCCATTTTGGCGCGTGCTCGTATTTGGATTTGCCGTATCCGGGAGGTTTGGGAATGGTTTTGTCGGCGCCGGGGCCGTAGTCCTTGACAGTCATCAAGTACGCGTATGCCTGGACGCGCTTGTCGCCCTTGCCGGTGCTGCCGGGGAGCGGGCGGTCGTTGGCGCGATCGTAGAACAGATGTCCCGCGTGGGGCTCTCTTTTCGACCGTGATTCACGCCCGACCCGAAACGGCGCGCCCGCCCAGGCCGCCACGTCTCCGCACTCGGTGGCGTCGATTACGAACTTCGGCTCGAAAACCACACGCCTGCCCGCGGGCAGCTCCTCACAAACGACTTCAGAGATGTCGCTCCCGCGCATTTTAACCTTGACCGGACGAACCTGGCGATATACGCGTAAACCTGGACGCCCGGAGGTCGCAGTTGCTCCGCATGCGATCCATAAGATTTCCTTCATCGCCTGGTGCGCCACGCGCGGTTCGTAATTAAACCCGGTTGCGTTTCCGCCGTAGATCTCTTTGACCTTGAGCCGGAACTCTTCAAAAAGGCCGCTGGAATGCTCCTGCCGGCGAATGTCCGTGGCGCCCAGTCCGTTGACCGGCATCCCTCCAAGCCGGCGCGTCTCCTCGATCAGGATGGCATCCATCCCGTATCTGGCGGCCGTTATGGCCGCAGCAACTCCGGCGGAGGTCGCACCGACGATGAGCAGATCGCACTTCGTCCGGTCAGGGAGCGTGTCGAAGGTCCGCTCCGAATACGGACGGCTGACGATCAAGCTGGCGGAGCCGTTCACAACGGCAACCGAATATCGGTAGGTACGGCCGGGTTCGCACGAATTATCGATATAGGGAGATGCAGCGGCCATATCCATCCGGGCGCCGTCACGAATAATCGTGTAACGCAGCGCGCCGGGTACCGGATTCCAGTGGACGCGGATCTCGCGAGGACCCATCGCAATGGCTTCGACGGCTTGCGGCGTAGATCGGCGAGGCTGACATTGGGAATAACCATTCAAGAGCAAAAGAGATATTACGAGCATGAGGGACGTTAGTATCAATCGCATGTCGCGAATCCTGAATTCATTTGATCAGTCCTTGCGTAGCGCCGAAGCTTGCAGCACTGCCCTGATCTCGCGCTGCTCACCGAGAATCTCTTCAAGCAGCCGGATCATCGTTTGCCGGTCTTCGTTCGCACGTTCGATCCTTACGGTTGTTTCCGATCGAAACTGTGCGCTCTCGCTGCGGGTCTTCAGGCTGTCCGCCATGAATTTTGCATTTTGCTCTCGCGTTTCCGCAAGCTGCCTATCCATACTTTCACGCCTGTCGGAGACTCCTCGGACGAATCGGGTGAGCGTTTCACTTCGTCTCCAAGTAAAAAATGTAATTACGACCAAGAAAAAGACGAGTACAATTTCCACAGGCTGCATAAGTCAGATCCATCTCCTTTGAATAGGATAATCACTTCATTTCGTCTGCTGCTTGCCTCATGGCCTTCAAGAGCCTCGGCACGAACGTCTCCATGTGCTTGAGGTTCTCGTGGATGCGCTCGTAGGGCGGCGCGCTCGGATTGGGATCGGCCGCGGTCATTTCGTAGCTGAAACGCGCAAGACATTCATTGATGGCTGGATGGTTTAGTTTTGCCAGCGCCGCGTGCGCCCGGCCCAGGTCCCAGGCGTTCTTGTAGCCGTGCTGTTTCGACCAGTTTTCCGCCGCATCTACGAAGGCTTTGAATGGCGCCTTAATATCGGAACCGGACTGGGAGGCATTTGCAAAATCCTCCCGCGCAGCCTTGTAGCGCAGCATCAGTACCAGATCGTGGACAAATCGCTGAGGGCTTGCGAACAGCAACCCTTTGAGCGGGCCGCCTGCAATGCGGGGATCTTCGGCTTGCTCCAGGCTATCGGCCACCGAGCGCATCGTGGAAGCGCTGCCGCCTTGAAGCGCCTGCCAGGCCGTCAAGATAGTCACTCCAAAACCCGGCAAGAGAGCATCCGCAAACTGCAAGTAATCGATCTCCTTAACCGGCTGCCCTAATGCTCCCCGCACGAATGCGAAAGTGTTTGGCAGCTGAACGCAGTGCGTCTGGGCGTTACCCATAACGCCTCGCGGACCTGGAAGCTTGCCGCCTTCGTAGGCCAAGTCGCCGCCAAAATTGGTCAGCGGAAACGAAGGCTCTCCCTCGATGCGGCCATAGTTGAAGCTGATGACCTTGTTCTCGATCCCGAGCTGATTTGCGTATGCATAACCATTCGCCACGCCCCAGGGCTCGGGGTTCAGATCCTTCAGCCGGCGCAGGCAATCCATGTGCTCTGCGTCCGAGCCCAACACCAGTTTCCCGGTCTTGTAATAGTTGTTATACGCCTCCCAGCCGGCGTGCATCCAGTAGATCAGCTCGATGCCTGGACGCAGGCGATCGAACATCTTGCGGTGCGCTCCGAGCAGATTGACGAACTCCTGGTTGGTCGAACCGACGTAGCCGCCGGGATCGCTATCGATGATCGCCACGCCGTCGGCCATTCTGAGCGGCTTGAAGATCGTCTCGCGGAACCGGATCATCTTTTCCATGGCGGCGGGATCGCCGGGATTGATGCGGATATCGCAAGAGAAGAAGTGCCGCGTTTCGAAGGTGTATTTGGAAGCGGCCGCGTCATCGGCCGCCACGTTCGGGCAGAGCACGATGTAGACGCGCAACCCGAGCTCTTTATGGAGCGCGTCGATGACCTTGCGGATCTTCTCCAGATTGGCTTTGTCGCTCGGGGTGAGCGGATCCGGCATCGTCTCCAGAACCGGCCAGATGAGGATGGTGTTGTAGCCGATTAGCTTCAGCCCGCCCGCATACCCGCGCCAATCGTTCAGGGTCCAGGTCCTGGCGCAATAAGGGTGGTTGTACGGCCAGTGCTGGTGGATGTACATGCCGATGATCTTCTCCGGCTGCACGCCCGATGTCCGCTGCGCGAGAATTACGCCGTGGGAAATCAAGCCAAGAACCAGAATCATCAATCCCGTTCGGAGCATTGCTTCTCCTTAACCGTTCAGTGAATGGTAGTCAACTCTACGTAACAGTTCACAGTCGACGTGGGGTGAAGCATTCGGTTACAAACCTCGCACTGAATACGCAAAATGTTCGTCCGAATGCTTCACCCCTACCGTTCGGCAGAACCATCCTTCCAGAACCATGAACAGTTACAACTCTTCCAAGTCAGAGCACGCAGACAGGCGCAATCAACCTCTTTACACTCAAAACTCCATACTAAACACTCGCCAACCAATTACCCACGCTTCCTCGTCTGCGCGCGATTCACAAGTACCGCAGCAAAGATCAGAAATCCTCTCACGACGTATTGGCTGTAGACCGGAACGTTGAGCAGCGTCATCCCATTGATGATGACGCCGATGAATACGATTCCCACGAGCGTGCCCCAAACCGTTCCGACTCCACCGGTGAAGCTCGTTCCTCCGATGATGACTGCCGCGATGATATCCAGCTCCCAGTTTTGAGCGGCGGAGGGCGTGCCGGACATGATCCTGGCCGCCAGCATGATCCCGCTCAACGCCGCCAGAGCTCCTGTAATCGCAAGCGCCGCGGTCCTTACGCGATTCACATCGATACCTGAGAGCCGCGCAGCCTCCGGATTCCCGCCAGCCGCGTATACCGCGCGGCCAAATCTCGTCCGGCCCATGACAACATGTGCGATGACAAAGGCAGCCAGCAAAACCATCGCCGGGAAGGGGATTCCTAGCAAATAGCCGCCTCCCAGAAAATAGAATCCGTCCGGAAATGAAGTGATTGGAAATCCGCCGGTCAACATGAGCGCGGCGCCCTTTAGTATGGTGAACAGCGCAAGCGAGGTGATGAACGAAGGCACTTCGAAGCGAGCCCGGGCAATGCCGATGCACAATCCGTTGATCGCTCCGGCAGCCACGGTCATAGGAACGGCGAAGATTAGCGGGATATGCGCCTGCGCCAACCACGCGACCAGGCAGCCGGCGAGCGCCGCGTTAGCGCCCACGCTGAGGTCGATCTCTCCCACGATAATCACCATCGTCATCCCGAACGCGATCAGGCCCTGCAGCGAGACCGAGCGGAGCACATTGAAGAGATTTTCGGAAGTGAGAAAGTTTGGGGCGCGAAATGCGAGGACAATACAGACAACAAGGAGTACGATTTCCATCGCGCGTCGAGACGCCGCAAGCGCCAGGCGTTCGTTCAATTGTCGTGGTGCGCCGGTCATTCGGACCTGGCTGAAGCTTCAGCCAGCAGGAATCGCTGTAGGCGTGCGATGCCTTCACCCTGCTCGCAGTAGATCACCTCATCGTGATCGCGGTGAAAATGCGCTGGAATCCCCGTCTTGAACTGCCAGACCGTAACGGACGAGAATTTGCCGTTTTCGACGGGAGTAATTGCGCGGCCCGAGGCCGTATCGATCGGATTTTTCTTCGCAACTTCCGCAATTGAATGTACGGACACCGTCTGTTTGAGGCTGATCTGAGCCTGGGTCGCAGCCAGGCAAAGAAATCCAATCTCCGAGGAAACCGCAATGAGCCGTTCTCGTCTCTTCATACATCCTCCAGGCAGGCTTGACGCCAGGCGGGATCGAGAATACAATCTACGTAGATTAATTCGACCGGCGAAAGGATGGTCTGTGACTACAAGCGCGCAAAAAGACGTACTGATCGTGGCCTGCACCGAGCATGAAACCGTCGAGCTTTCGCAGATTCTTCCGATGGAAGATGAGTCGCCGGATGTGTACGCGTTCTTCTGCTTCTTCCGAACGCTGGAGGACCGCGGCCAGTTTCTCAACCGCCTGCGCGAAATCGCCGGGCAACGCCTGCAAGCCGGCGCGCATCGCGATCTCTTGGAACGTGAGCTTGCACTTGAGTATGTCGATTCTGCCCGGGCCGGCCGCACCGAGGAGGCGATGTACACGATGATTCGCTGGCGCACTCAGCTTCAGCGGCAGGGTTACCACAGCTATAACCTAACCGAAGGCGTCCCCCCTTACCGAACCGGCTGCGTAATTGCGTTCGACGAGCTTCCATCTGAATCTATTCGCCGCCACCTGGCGCGTGCCCTTCAACACATTCGCCAGGGGCGAGAGCGCGTGCTGGACGCTTTCGGCTTCGGGGGTCTTCTATGAGGCTAAGCTCCTCGCAAATCCAGAGTTTCCACCAGAATGGCTTCGTCACGGCACAAGGCTTGTTTTCGGAGCTAGAAACAGGGGTACTGCGGAACCATTTCATGGACCTGCGCGCTCGAGGATCGTATCCCGGAGACATGGCCGGCGCGGAGATCGACGGCGAAGACCGTTTGAAGAAGTATCCTCGGATGATCCACATGCACCGCTGGGACGAAACGAGCCTCCGCTGGCTGCTCGATCCACGGATCGACGAATGCCTCACCGCGCTCCTTGGCCGCGAGACCTATGCGGTTCAAACCATGCTCTATTTCAAGCCTCCGGGTGCGCGCGGACAGGCGCTGCACCAGGATCAGTTCTACCTCAAAACGCGGCCCGGCACCTGTGCCGCCGCCTGGATGGCACTGGATCGTTGCGACGAAGGCAATGGCTGCATGATGCTGGTGAAAGGCAGCCACGACCTGCCGGCGCTTTGCACGCAGGCCGCAGATGTTACACAAAGCTTCACGGATATTACGGTTCCAATTCCGGCTGATGCCGAGATCGTTCCTGCAGTCATGAACCCCGGAGACGTTCTCTTCTTCAATGGTTCCGTCATTCATGGCAGCTATCCAAATCAAAGCAAAGACCGCTTTCGCAGAGCCTTAATCGGACACTACATTGCCGGCGAGGCGGAGCAGGTGGCGAGTTACTATCACCCGGCGCTCAGGATGGATGGAACGGAAGTGGAGTTGGGAGTCAGCGAGGGCGGCGGACCGTGCGGGATATGGAAGGAGGCGGGTAAGAAGCCGGCGGTTGAGATGGCGGGCGCTGTTTCCGCGGCTCCAGCCGAGCATGAATGAGGTTACAACACGGCGGCCGCAAGCCTTTTAACGAAATCCGCATGAGACTCGGTCTGGACGGCTCGGTTTTGAGTTTCGATGACCTTTTGTAGTTCTCCGGCAATCATCGCGGCCGGATCGAGGACCAATCCTGGAAGCACCTCACTGCGATAGAGGCCTTCCGAGTCGACCTCCAGCCGCTCGTAAGCCCCTTCCCTCAGCACAAACCAATCTATGATTTGATCCTCGACACGCCAGACGATATATTCCCTTACGCCATTCCGGCGATAAACATTCAGTTTTCGATTCATATCGATGCTCACGCTGCTGGCGGCGACTTCGACGACGAGTTCCGGCGCGCCTTCGACATAGCCATCCGAGCTAACGGTTGCTTGGCCGCCATGTTCAGCGCGCATGAAAACAAACGCGTCGGGCTGGGATTCATTGTCTTGATCAAGAAGGACGGTACCATTGTCTCCCGTTCGGATTCCTTTAGTTGCAGCCTTGTATAATCCCAGCCACATAACAATATCAGCGTGGGGCTCTGCATGCAAATCCGTCGAAACCGGTGACGGCATGAAAACTTCTCCTTCAATTAATTCAGCTTGTTTGAGATCCGGCATCGCGCGATATCGCCGTTCGAATTCGGCACGCGTAAGTTTATCACCGTTCCGAAGCGGCGGAATCCGCTTTTCGTCTTCAGATGTATAGAAAGGTGCTCTTAGAATAGTCGCCATGCGTCTCATCTCCTCAGCAACATTCTACTCGATCTTACCCGACTCTGGCCAATTCGCTGTCGCTTCGTAACAGTTCACAGTTGATGAGACCTGCTTGGGCGAGGCTCCCGTCGAGCCGTTGCCGGGCGGCTCGGCGGGAGCCTCGCCCAAGCAGGAACACGCCTACAGGCAGATTCTCACGAATTCTGAACATTTACGTCGCTTCAGAAGTCTGGCGCGCCAAACATCCCGAAACGCCGAAGTTGCGGCCGTCCGCGCGACTTCAGTGTTGTCAGCCTCACGCCGACGCAGTCCGCAACTCTTCGAAATCGGTCGATCTTCTTATGGCCGATCGTCGTACCTTCGACAACTGTCTCCCAACGATCCGTTCCTTTAATCTCAATTCTGTATGATTCCACGCGCTGGCCGTCTGCGATGTACTCTTCGAGAACGCTCAGGTTGAACGGACGCGGTTTCGTCAGATCGATCTGCAGTGTGTATGGCGCACCGGATTTGTCCGGTTGCCAATAGGTATCCGGCCGGCCGTCAACCACGCGTCTTCCTTCATGGCCGGGCTGACCCGAATCTCCTGAAACGGCCGCGCCGCGAGCGATGTCTTCCATGAAAGTCCGGTCGAGCGCAGTTCTAAACTCTCTCAGGCGCGCGACGTCCGGGTCGGACAACAGCCCACGGTCGTTCGGCGGCACGTTTAGGAGAAGGTTGCTGTTCCGCCCGACCGATTTGAAATAGATGTCCATCAGGTGCGAAAGCGATTTAATCTTCTCATCCTCGTTCTTGTGCCAGAACCAGCCCGGCCTAATCGAGACATCGCACTCTGCCGGCCACCAGACTTTGCGATCGATGCGCGCGTGCGAGACCGGATCGGGATCGCGAACGCTCCATTCGGTCTCGTGCGCGAAGCCGTCCTCGTTTCCCACCCATCGGATGTCCGGGCCGCTGATTGCGATGAGCGCCTTCGGCTGCAGCCGGCGGATCGTGGAATAGAACGCCCGCCAGTCGTAGACCTGCTTCTTGCCGTTGGAGCCTTCTCCGTTTGCGCCGTCGAACCAGACTTCCGCCACGTCTCCGTAATTCGACAGCAGCTCCGTTAGCTGGTTGGCATAGTACTGGTTATAAGCAGGCGAGTCGCCATAGCAGCGCTCGTGCCGGTCCCAGGGGGATAGGTAGAGGCCTACTTTCAGCTTGGCATCGTGGCAGGCTCTGGTGAACTCCCCAACGACGTCGCCCTTGCCGCCTCGCCAGGGACTGCTCGTGACGCAATGATCGGTGAACTTGCTTGGCCACAGACAGAACCCGTCGTGGTGCTTCGCCGTAAGTATGAGATAATTGAAGCCCGCATTTTTGGCAGCGCTCACCCACTGGTGCGCATCGAGGTCCACGGGGTTGAAGATTCGCGGGTTCTCACTACCCTCGCCCCATTCGCGGTTGGTAAAGGTGTTCACGCCAAAATGGAGAAACATCGTCAGCTCGGCCTCCTGCCAGGCGAGCTGTTGGGGAGTGGGTCTGGCATCCGCCCGATCTTCCGGCTCGATTGCGCCGGGAGCATCGCTACCGGGAAAGGAGGAAGCGAGAATGCCTGCGCCAACGGAGGACAGGAAGTCTCGTCGCGTTGTATGGGTGTAAGTCAATTAGCCGCAGCCTTTCGCCTAAAAACACACGGCGGATTGTATTTAGGGAACGGGCGCTGTCCCGTTCCAAACTGGCGTACCCGGACGGGAGTCAGAGAACGGGACGGCGTCCGTTCCCTACACGTGCTGATTCTAATGTAGTGTCTCCACATCAGCCTTTCAATGTGAAGGAAAAGCAGGTTCCTCGCAAAATCGGCTCTCCTGAAAATAGCCGACCCAACTAGGGCAAGTCGCTCGTGCTACGTCATTTTCATGCTTGGTTGTGTGCGC
>JBGPOG010000093.1:0-10537 GCA_041487935.1 Chthonomonadia bacterium
ATCATCTTCGAGGGCTTCGGAGCCACCATCGCAACGACCGGTTCCTCATCAAACCCGTACAAATTTGCCGCCACAAGCGGGTATCGGGACGATGGGGATGCCGGGCTTACGCACGTTGGGGCGCGGTATTACGACGCTCAAGTAGGAAGGTTTATTACAAGAGATACGGAATTGAACCAACATCCGTATTTGTATTGCGAACATGATCCGGTAAACTCAGTTGATCCGACAGAACACTTGCCCGCTTGGCTGGAGAAAGCAATCGACAAGGTTGTAGGGTTTATTGAGAACGGTCCGGGAGGGACTGCAGGGGTCTACATACGCGGTATCTCCATATTCGGCGCGTTTTACATAATCGGGATTATCGCCGTTCGCAAATATAAAGAGAACAGGAAGAATACTAATCCCCCAGGCTCAATTGGCAGGGAGAATGGGGGGCTCGCGAAAGCCAGAGGCGGATGATAGAAGAGTGCTCCGATCCGGAGAATCGCGACGGTGAAGGCCGATAGCTTGCCGCCCCGCGGGACGTGGTTGCTGAATCGGGCGCGTCCCGCAACCTTCTAAAAGGAGGTATGGGATTGACTGCGCGACACATTGACCAAGCCCTACTTGTCATCTTGGCCCTGGTTTGCTCGGTCATACTCGGATGCAACCAGCGTCGCCATTCTATGGGATTACCGCGCGTTTCATACTTTAGTCTAATGGAACGCGCTTTCACGATCGAGAGGAACGGCGATTTTCCGAAGGCGAAGCCGTGGGCTCAACAACCACCGCGACCCGCACAAGCGAGAATTCGCCGATCCGCAAAGATGGCGAACTTCGCTCTTCGACGGGGTTGGCTCGGAGCGCACCGCAACGCAATCAACCCAAGGGGCGGACGTGTCAACCGTGTTGCCCAGGGTTGACTTTGCCCTGCCCGCTCCGCTAAAATGGACAATTACGCTGCTCCCAAAGCGAAGTGCCGCGCGCCGTGGCGCGGCTGCGGGAACTTCCCGGACTTACGGTTGTCTCTTGGCCCGCATTTACGGACCATTCATATTGCAATAAGAGTGTCGATAGATGAACTCGAATTCAAAAGGCGAAAAGCCGAATAGACATATGTTTGCCATTGCCTCGGAGCGCGTTGTTCCGAGTGTTCCTCGCGAAACCATTGAGCGGGCGGCCGAGCAAGCTCGCGACTGGCTCGTGGACCAGCAGCGCGAGGATGGCCATTGGGTGGGCGAGCTTGAAGGCGACACGATTCTCGAGACCGAGTACGTCTTGATGCTCCAATTCCTTGGGCATCCGGATCGCGACAAGCTGCGCAAACTCTGCAACTACGTGGTCCGCCATTGGCAAAATGATGAAGGCGGATTCCCGATCTATCCGGGCGGACCTTCGGACGCCAGTGCGTCGGTCAAAGCCTATTTTGCCTGCAAGCTGGCGGGTTTCCAGGCAGACGAACCCTTCATGGCGAGGATGCGAAGCTGTATCCTCGGACTGGGCGGCGTGACGCGCTGCAATACATTTACCAAGCTTTACCTGTCCATCTTCGGCCAGTACGACTGGGAGGGCGTGCCGACCATCCCTCCAGAGGTCTTCTTCGTCCCAAATTGGTTTTACTTCAATATCTACGAAATGTCGTCGTGGTCGCGGGCAATTCTGGTGCCGCTGGGGATTATCAACGATTCGCGCCCCGAGCGATCCATCCCGTCCGGATGCGGCATCGACGAACTTTTCGTGGGCGGGCGAACGGGCAAACACCTCCGCCTGGCATGGGACGAGAAGCCGGTCTCCTGGAGGAACGCGTTCCTCGTGGCCGATATGGCGCTCAAAGTCTACGACAAGAGTAAATTCAAGCCGCTCCGCAAACATGCGATCCGCGAAGCTGAAAAGTGGCTGCGCGAGCGACAGTGGAGAAGCGGGGGACTGGGCGCCATCTTCCCGGCAATGACCCACGCCGTGATGGCCTACAAGTGCCTGGGATATGCGGATGACGACCCGGCGGTACAGCACGAGCTGCGGGAGTTAACAAAATTCGAGATCGAAGCCGGCGATGAAATCCGCCTGCAGCCGTGCTTCTCACCGGTTTGGGATACAGCTATTGCCCTAAATGCGCTGCTCGATTCCGGATTGCCGGCCGACCATCCGTCGGTGCGGAAAGCGGTGGACTGGCTCCTGGAAAAGCAGACAACGACCAAAGGTGACTGGGCGATCAAGTGTCCGGACGTGGAGCCTGGCGGCTGGTTTTTCGAATACGAGAACGAGTTCTACCCTGACGTCGACGATACGATCATGGTGCTGATGGCGCTCTACAAGGCGCACTGCCCGAACGGGGAGCTTTGGGAGACAGCTCCGGATGACGTGGTCGAGGCGATGCGTAAAGGGCTGGATTGGGTCTTTGCCATGCAGAACAAAGATGGCGGCTGGGCTTCGTTCGATAAAGACAACGACAGGATGATCTTCCAGGAGATTCCCTTCGCCGACCACAATGCGATGCTCGATCCTTCAACCGCCGACATCACTGCCCGCACCCTCGAGATGGCGAGCTATTTCGGGATTGGCCGGGACGACAAGCGAGTGCAGCGCGCTCTCCGGTATATCGAGAAGGAGCAGGAATCCGACGGCTCGTGGTTCGGACGCTGGGGTGTCAATTATCTCTATGGCACCTGGCAGACAATTCGAGGATTGGCGCGCATCGGTGAGGATATCCAGGGTTCAACGATCCGGCGCGCGGTTTCGTGGCTACAATCCGTCCAGAACGACGACGGCGGCTGGGGAGAAACCTGCCGGTCTTATGACGATCCTGCCCAATACAAAGCAAAGGGCCCTAGCACGGCTTCGCAAACCGCCTGGGCTTTGATGGGTCTATATAACTCCGGGGAGACGTCCTGTACTGAGGCTCGGCGGGGCCTGGAGTTTCTCATCCGCACCCAACGACCGGACGGTACGTGGGACGAGCCCTGGTTTACCGGCACCGGTTTCCCAAAGGTGTTCTATTTACGGTATCATCTCTACTGCCACTATTTCCCGCTCTGGGCGATCGGGCAGTGTGTTATGATGCAAAACCAAGTCGAGAGTCTGGAGTCGAGGGTCTAGGGTCTAGAGTCGAGAGTCTAGACCCTAGAGGGAAGCTCGGAAACTGTAGACTCGATACTCTCGACTCTCGACCCGAACTCGGAGGTCTCGAATCATGCGGTTTCCTATTGGCTTTTCGATGGCTCAGGCCAAGCATCGGGCCAAAATGAATAGGCTTGGCATTAAACGGTATCCCACCGTCTTGATGCTCGAGCCGCTATATACCTGCAACCTGGCTTGCATCGGCTGCTCCGTCGAGAGGCACACCGGCAAGCTTAAGGACCGCATGACGCTGGAGCAATGCTTCCAGGCGGTCGAGGATTGCGGCGCTCCCATCGTGAACCTCTGCGGAGGGGAGCCGACGCTCTACCCGGAGCTTCCCCAGCTCGTGCAGGGTCTGATCGAACGCGGCAAGTACATCATATGCTGCACCAACGCATTGAAGCTGGACACCAAGGTCTTCGGAGTCATCCCACCCCACAAACAGCTTTTCCTGATGATCCACCTCGACGGCATGAGGCAAACCCACGATTACGTCTGCAACAAAGAGGGGGTCTTCGACCAGGCCATTGCGATGATCAAAGAGTCGAAGAAGCTCGGATACATCGTGATGGTTAACACGACGGTGTTCAAAGAGACCGAAGTGGCGGAAGTCGAACAGATGTGCCGGATGGTGGAAGAGCTGCGAGCGGATGGAATTATGATCTCGCCCGGTTACGAATATGAGAGCGTAGAGGCCAACGTCTTCCTGACCAAAGAACAGATCCACGAGAAGTTCCGCGCGATTCGAGACTTTGCGCCGAAATACCGCATCAGCGCCACTCCAAAATTCTTGGAGTTTGCCGCCGGCCTGCGCGAGCTGCCTTGCTCGCCGTGGTCGACGGTCAACTATACTCCGAGGGGCTGGAAGGCTCCGTGTTACCTCATTGGTGAAGCATTCATCGAGAAGTGGGGCGATTTCTGGAAGGACACCAATTGGGAGTATTGGGAGAGCCGCCTGGATACAAAGTGCCGGAACTGCAAGATGCACAGTGGTTTCGAACACAGCGCGGTGGAAGAGTCGATGAAAACCCTTAAAGGTAAAATCGAGTTGACGATGTGGTCGCTGTCGAAATAGCGGATATGGAGTGTTGGAGTACCGCGGAGAACATCAATTGAGCCGGGTCACCGCATTTCCTAATTACTCCATTACTCCATCACTCCATTACTCCTGATGCGCGTACTAGTCACAGGCGGCACCGGCTTCGTCGGCAGCCACGTTGTCCGGTTGCTCGTCGAGCGTGGCGACCAGGTGCGTGTGCTCGTCCGCCCCGCCAGCCGAGTAGATAACCTCAAATCCTTCGAGTGTGAACTGGTAATCGGCGATCTCCAAGAGCCGGAATCCCTCAAGAGAGCCCTCTGCGGCTGCGAGACGCTCTTCCACGTGGCGGCCGATTACAGGCTCTGGTCCCGCGATCCTCAAGAGCTGTACCGGAGCAACGTACAGGGTACCGCCAATATCCTCCGCGCTGCCGCCGACGCCGGCGTCCGCAAGGTCGTTTACACGAGTACAGTCGGCGCGCTCGGAATTCCGAAAAACGGGTCTCCGGGCGCCGAAGACACTCCCGTATCGCTGGACGATATGGTTGGCCACTATAAGCGAAGTAAATTCCTGGCCGAACAAGAAGCGCTTCGGTTCTTTCGAGAAGAGAATCTGCCCGTTGTGATTGTGAATCCCAGCACGCCGGTGGGAGAATACGACATCAAACCCACGCCGACCGGGAAGGTCATCGTGGACTTCCTCAATCGAAAAATGCCCGCATATATTCAGACGGGATTGAACTTGATCGACGTGCGCGACGTGGCGGCCGGCCACCTCCTGGCGGAGGAGAAGGGCGAACCTGGGGTAAAATACATCTTAGGCAATCAAGACATCACGCTCCGAGGCATTTTGGAGCTCCTGGCCGAGATTACGGGCCTGCCGGCGCCCAGGCATCGGATACCGATTGCGCTGGCTGAGGCTGTCGCGCAAATCGATTCCTGGGTGTTTGGAACCGTACTACGCCGCGAGCCGCACATTCCGCTTGAAGGCGTGAAGATGGCCCGGAAGTTCATGTATTTCGATTCGGGCAGAGCCGTGCGGGAACTCGGCCTCCCGCAATCGCCCGTTAAGGACGCTCTAGCAAGGGCGGTCAATTGGTTCAAACTAAATGGATACGTCAACCGTTAAATTACGACAATTTGAGTCCCCAAGCGCGTGGTTTGACAATGAGAGCGATGCCGTGGGAAAAGTTACATCGACGATAACCGTGACTAATAACGCCGACGAGGTTAAAGCCTCATGCGGCGTAATCCAAGCCAGCGAAATAAGATCCGTTGTGCTTAACGACGTGCTTGCCGATACCGGCGCCACGACGCTTTGCCTCCCGGCGGACGTAATTGCAACGCTCGGCCTGGAGTATATGGAAGAAGTTGGACTGGAAACAGCCGCTGGATTTTCTCGCGCGCGTCTTTTTCGACATGCTCATCTTTTTGTCGCTGGGCGCGAAGACGTGTTCTCATGCGTAGAGCTTCCGGTTGGTAGAGCAGCGTTGCTGGGGGTTATCCCGCTGGAGAGGCTAGGTATCGAATTGGATTTGAAGAACCAACGTCTTAGATTGCTCGAGCGGAATGAAGGTAGTTCTTACATTACGGCATACGTCGTGGAATCGTTATAGATGTATCAATCTGAGGAGGCTACATGCCTGCACAACGCAAAGTAACGCTCGCTAAGGAAGTCGGATTCTGCTTTGGGGTCAAGCGGGCCATCAACTTGACCCGCCAGGCTCTTGCCGAACGCAATAACGTCTTCATTCTGGGAGATGTCGTCCATAACAAAATGGTAACGGACGAGCTGGAGCGGCGCGGCCTTCGGAAGGTCGATGAAATCACTGCCGAGAAGTCCGGCACGATGGTCATCCGCGCGCACGGACTTCCGAAGGTGAAAATCGGCGAGGCGCGAAACCGCGGCCTGGAAATAGTCGATGCAACCTGCCCGATCGTTCTTCGCGCCCAGGAAGCGGCTCAGTCGCTGGAAGCCCGTGGCTACCAGGTGGTGATCATCGGCGACCGTAATCACGCCGAGATCAAGGGCGTGCTCGGCGCGCTGCAAAACCCGGCGTTGGTTGTCGACAGCATCGAGGAGCTGCAAGTAGCCAAGAAGAGCCACAAGCTCCTGCGAAAAGTCGGCGTCATCTTCCAAACCACCCACGCCCTTGAGCTTTGCAAAGAGATCATGAACGAGCTGGTCTTCATGTGCAAAGAAGTGAATATTATCAACACGATCTGCCGGCCCGTCCAAAACCGCCAGGACGATGCGTTGGACCTGGCCGAGCAGGTGGAGCTGATGATTGTAGTCGGCAGCCGAACCAGCGCGAACACCATGGAGCTTACCGCGCTCTGCCGCTATTACAATCCGCGTACGATGCACATTGAAAGCGCGGACGAGCTTTCAGTGGAAGACTTCGACTGGGCGGAGCACATCGGAGTCGCCTCCGGACTTTCGACGCCTGAGGATCTCGTGGAAGCCGTCCGCGCCAAGATCATGTCGTACAACGGTCCGGTGCGCGAAGGCGCCGCGCCCGCACCCGAACGGTATGCGGTAGCGGCACAACACTAAGGCCGTTCTCCCGGAAGCGCGATGTCCCAGCCGATAGCGATAGTAGTGGCCGTCGAAGAAGAGCTGCGGGCGATCCTGAAAAGGATGTCGCCCGCAGTTGTCGATTCCTGCGGTCGATTTCGGTTTCACCGGGGTGTTCTGGGAGATCAGCAGGTGGTAATCGCCAAGTCCGGAATGGGCGCCGACAGGGCCGCCGGTCTTGTTACGAGACTTGTACGTGAATACTCTCCTTGCCATTTAATCATCGCCGGGTTTTGCGCGGGGTTGAGTGCAGGCGAACTGGTGATACCAGAGTCCGTATTCAGCGATTCCGATCCCGCGCGAGAAATCAGGCCGAATGTGACCCTCCTCGCATCCGCCCGCATCACACCCCTTCCAGGCGTACGAATTCAGCCGCACAAACTCCTGACTTCCAGCCGGATACTCCGGACCTCCCGCGAGAAGATGCACGCTTTTCGAGACGCGCGATCATTCGGAGCGATCGACATGGAGACATTCGGAGCGGCCGAAGCCGCAAACAGTGCAGGACTCGCGTGGATTGCCGTTCGAGCTGTGACTGACGGGAAACTTGACGAATTGCCGCTGGATTTCAATCAGTTCGCGGACGAACATGGCGAGGTTATTCGCGCACGAATTGTTCTCTCCGTATTGCTTAGGCCGTGGGAGGTTCCTGCAATGGTGCGCTTAGGCTGGCGCTCGGCCCGCGCCGCATCGAATCTTGCCGCGTTCATCGACTCCTATGTGTGTAAGCACAACAGCCATGAAAAGCGCGAGCATTCCAAAAACGTTCCTTCAGGATCCTGAAGGCAACCGCTTATCGATTACCCAACACATAATCCAGTCGGCGCTTGCAGGGCACAGCCGGAATCGCTTTCGCCGGAATCTCGGGCAACATGCGCTTGACGATTTCGGCCCGCGGGTTATCGCGGAGTTGTTGCGGGCGTTGGTCCAAACTTGGGAAGATGAACGAGCGAAGAAACTCTCTTATCGCAAGAATTTCTATCGCTCATGGGCGAAATATGCCTTGTCGCGTTGTCTCGGTATTCTCGATAACTCTCCCCTGGCGCTGCTAGGGTTTCTCTTCCTTGTTTTCTTATTCTTCTTCATCGGATTGAACCCTCACTGGCTTCCTATATCCGCCGGTGCTGCATTTATTGCAGCAGTGGTTATATACCTGGCCACCAGTCCGGCGAATTCAAAACGCCGACAGACCGAGCCGTTCGAATTTCGAGAGTACCGCCACATCGTAAACGCGGTATCTTCCGCACTGATCCGTCAGCTCAACCGGCTGGCGCCATCCGACGTAACCAGCATCTGCAGGGAAGAATCCCGGCTGATGCTGGAAGTATTGCGGAGGACCGCCACTCCCACGTCGGAGTACTGTCGCACCGAGTTGGCGATTCCAATCCTGCACCTTCTCCCTGAGGTTGGAGATGAGGAAGCGCTGGAATACGTCGAGATCCTGGCTAACTGGGATCGCCCGGAAGAGCGGGTCATGGGTATCGTCCAGGCTGCAAGAACGCTTGTTCCGCGGCTCAGCGAGCGACTGGAGCATGAGCGCGCGCAGCACACGCTATTAAGACCCATTGTCGAGCCGGAGGGGAGTCTGCTCCGCCCGGCGACGGATTCCCCCGGACACCCGGATTGATACGCTCGTTCGTCCGGCGGCACCGCTGGAACATTGAACGCCATGTAAATGGCTTCGAAGGGATTTGCGGGTGTCTCGTCGAAGCGTAGGTCCGGTCGAATACCTCAATATTCTCTTTCTGAGGAGCGCTGCTAATCCGGCGCGCTACCGACCGGAGACACCGAATTGAGCGAGACGCCTGCTAATGATGCCGGAGAAATCGTTGCGACCGTCGTTCGGATGCTGACTGCATACCAGACCCGAATCGCCGACTGTAGTTCAAAAGAAATCGTCTTCAACCTGTCAAGTCCCTATCACATGAGCGCAACTGCCTGGCAGCAGGGCGGAATAGCCCAGCATGAAAGGACGCAAGTGCTGGCACGCAGGCTTTGTAACGCCCTGGACAGCTTGAGCGAATCGGACCTGCTTTCGCTTGACGCAAATGCCGTGACGGATCTCTCGTGGACATTGGGTCCGGCGGCAAATCGAGACTCCGATTTCTTCCACGCGCCTCTGGCTACCTCCGTCCTGAATACTTTGGCTTACGTCGGGGACGAGCGGGTTCTTCGAATAGTCGAAACGCTGACCGGCGATGCGTGGGCAGTCAAGGACTACGAAAAACGGATGTGGCAGGCCGCGCGCAAATGCCGGGACATGATAAAGTCGCGTATGGAGCATGAACGAGAGCGATCCACGCTGCTTCGGCCAGCGGATTCATGTTCATGCGATGAGACATCACTCTTGCGTCCAGCGTCCGGCAATTCCACACACGCGGTCGAGCACCTACTCAGATCTGCCGGCCCAGGCGAGAAGCGGTGAACGTGTTCCGTTTCGTTCAAGTTTTGTTCGCAGCCTCTGTCGTAACACCAGCTTGGGCTGAGTCTCCCTTGACGGTCGACAGCGCCGTTCGCACCGCCCTGGAACACAGCCCGAAGCTAAGGGCCGCTCGCTTCGAGGCGCAGGCGACTCAAGCTCAGATCGACCGCGAAAAGCCGGTCGCGCGTCCTAAGCTCACTGCGAAGGCCATAGGCGCCATCCAAGGTCCGCAAGTCTTCTTCCCCCGCGCCGGGAATACCGATGCGACAGTGCTGCCCGAGCGCTTCGGCCAGTTGGAAGTAAGTTTGGAGCAACCGCTCTGGCGCGCGGGCCGCGGGGCTGCCAGGCAGCGCTACGGCGCACAATCCCGTGCGAATGACTTGGAGGCCCGGCGGGCTGAGAACGACCTTGCTCTGGAGGTTCGAAAGGCTTACTTTAGCCTGATGTCCGCGCAATCCATGGCCGAGGTCGCCCGCGGCGGAGTCGATCTCGCCCGAAAGCACCTTCAACTCACCAAGGACATGCTGGAAGCGGGCACGTCCTCCGAGCGCGACGTGAAGGCCTCCGACGCCGACCTTGCCGAGGCCGAGCAATCCTTGACAAAGGCAGACAATGGAGTAGCGCTGGCGAAAGCGAACCTGAATCGCGTTATGGGATTGGAGCCCGCCGCACCGGTTCAAATCGCATCCGCTGGCGACCCGCCAGAGATTCCGGCATCCACGGAGGCCGGGATAGCAACCGCGCTGTCAAAGCGTCCGGAGTTGAAGCAACTGGAAGAGAGCCTGAGGGCAGCTCGGGCAGGCGCCGCGCTCGCTGCACTGCAGGACAAGCCAACCGTCTCCGGGAGAGCCACGGCTTCCACACAAACGCCATCCGCGTTCGTTCGATCCGAGTACTTCGCGGCCAGCCTGGTTATTACTTGGAATCCGTTCGACTCCGGAAAAACCCGCGCGGATGTCCGCGAGTCCAAGGCCCAGGCCGGCCGATTTGAAGCGCTGATCGAAGAGACGAGGCTTGGCATAAAGCTGGAGGTTGAAAGCGCGTTGCGCGGCATGGTCGAAGCCAAGCAGCGGATTGCGACTGCAGACAGGCAGGTCGCGGCTGCACAAGCGGCTGCAGATATTTCTGAGGTTCGCTACCAGGCAAGATCGGCGACGCAGCTCGAGGTATCGAGTGCGAATCTAAACGTCCAGAAAGCCCGCGCGGGCAGGACACAAGCGGTGAGCGACCTCTATGTTGCTCACGCCGAATACCTCCACGCGATCGGGACAGACGTAAGAAAGAATCCATGAAGCACAGGGAGGTAGCAACACGAATGACTCATTGCTGTATCAAGCGGCTGCTGATCCCAGTCGCGCGTGATCGGAGTCCTTGGCGCTTCTTGGTCTCCCGCCAAACTG
>JBGPOG010000094.1:0-10501 GCA_041487935.1 Chthonomonadia bacterium
AAACGCAACGCTCGCGGGGGCAGAGGCCGGACGAGATCGAAAGCGCGGCCTGCGCCGGAAACGCTCGCGGCAAGCGAGATTTCGGCCGAGCCGGAGGCGTCCGCCGCCATGGTCCCTGCCGAGATAGAACCCGCCGCAAGAGCAGTTCCCGAAAAGAAACCCGCGAGCCGGAGGCGCCGCTCCACGGACAAGCCGGAGGCGCAGGCGGAAGACCTCAAGATTGGCGCGAGATTGGTCACGCGGAAGGGCTTTGCGGAGATACACATTAACGGCGAGCCGTATCCGCCCGTTTTCTTCTTCGGCAACGTGGAGGATACCCGCGAAACTCGCAAAGTCCAGAGCGAAGTTCGCCGAGCGGCAGCCAACGGTGTCCATCTGCATTCGACATTGATTGAAATTCCGTGTCCGTTGCCGCCGGACGACTCGGTCTATGAGCTGCTCGATTCCCGCTTACAGGTGTTCCTGGAGTCGGACCCGCTTGGTTTTGTGATGCCTCGCCTCGTCTTCGTTCCGGCGCCAGGCTGGATGCGCCAATACCCAAACGAAGTGACTCACTATGCAGATGGCAAAACCGCCGACCCGTCCATTGCGTCCGATCGCTTTTGGACGGACGCCGAGCACGCGCTGAGAGCGATTGTGGAGCACCTTCAGCGGGTTCCGTACGGTGAGCGCGTCGTCGGATACCATCTCGAGCGGGGCGAATGGTTCAACCCGGCGGACAACGGCTATGACCGGTCGTTTGCGAATCGCGAGGCGTTCAGGGAGTGGCTGCGCACGAAATACAAAAACAGCGCAGTCGCGCTGCGAGCGGCGTGGTTCGACGGGGAAGTTCAGTTCCACACCGCGGAAATCCCTCCGATTCCGGAAGACGTCCGTTCGGAGATCGCCTTCTTTGAACCGCGCAGGCAGCGGCGATGGATCGACTTTCTCGAATACACTTCCGACATCACCGCGAGCCGGCTAATCGAGCTTTCAAAAATTGTCAAGACGGCTTCCGCCAATCGCGCGCTGGTTTCTGTCTGCTACGGGTACACCTTCGAATTCGAGCACACGTTTTCGGGTCATCTCGCGCTCGGAAAGGTGTTGGCGGCCCCATCCATCGACCTCATTGCCGGCCCTCCTTCTTATAAAGACCGCCAGCCCGGAGCTGCCGGTTCGCTGCCAGGGCCGGTCGATTCCATGCTCGTACACGGCAAGCTTTGGATTTCGGAAGACGATACGAAAACGCACCTCGCGTCTCCGGACGAGTCCCCGGACGACTATAATCCCCGCTGCGATAGCCGGACTGCCACTGAAAGCGTTCATGATCGCGCGATAGGATCGGCATTCGCGCATCAATCCGGCATCGCCTGGATGGACCTCTGGGGTGAGGGCTGGCTCGATTCAGACGACATTTGGAGCAAGATAGGAACTTCCAGCCAACGGTATCGGGAGTTCATGAAGCACCGGCACGTCGAGTCGCCGGAAGTCGCGGTTCTCGTTGACGAACGAAGTTTTTTTCACCTGCAGCGCGGACCAGCCGCGGTGAAGCGGCTCCTTCAAGATCAGCGTGAGGCAATTCAGCGATGTGGATCCTCCATCGGTTTTTATCTTCAAAGCGATGTTACGGCCCGCAATTTTCCCACGGGGGCCAAGCTCTACATCTTCCTGAATCCGCACAGGCTCCCGGTCGACCAGCGCAACGCCATCAAAGAGAAGCTTCACACCGGCGGCAAAACGCTCGTGTGGATGTATGCGGTTGGAAATTGCGACGAGCGCGGGGAGCCGGAGGAAGGCGCGCATGACATCATCGGAATTGCCTTGCGCCAGCAATCATGGAATTCGGAGGCGGGTTCCCGGATAACGGACACGCGGCACGCGATTACCGACCGCATCTCTCCTCGCGAGTTCGGAATACGAGAAAAACTGAATCCGACTTTCTACGTCGACGATGAAGAGCCGGGGCTGGTGGTGCTTGCGGAGTATCAACAGAGCGGCCTGCCTTCGCTCGCACTCCGGAAGAACGACGGATGGACATCGGTATTCTGCGGAGAGCCTGCGTTAACGAACGAGCTCCTTCGCGGTCTCTGCCGGTTTGCGAAGGTGCACCTCTATACGGCCATGCCGGATGACTATTTTACCGGAGGCTTCGGCTGGCTGACGAGCCATAGCTCCCGCGATGGGCATCGCACGATCCATCTTCCTGCCGGCAGCGCCTTATACGATTTATCCGAAAACCGATTGATTGGAGAGAACCTTTCCGAGCACAAAGGCTTCGTCAAGGCCTACACAACGCGAACTTTCTTTGCCGGCTCGGTCGACGAAATGCGCAAACTCGGGTTCGCAGGAATGGAGAAGGCGCGCAGCCCGCGGGGTCGAGCACCGAAGGAACCAGTGGCCGCTGCCCCCGCCGAACGCGAAGCAATACCGTTGGTTGCAGAAGTCCCGCTAAACGGCGAAGTTGCTCTCGACGGCGCAGAGGCCGCTCCAATCGTCGCCGGCGATGCCGCAGCCGAGGAGAACGGCGGACAAGAACATCGCCGACGCCGTCGTAGACGCGGAGGCCGGGGTCGTGGAAGGCGGCGCCCCGCGGATTCCGCGGCGCCCGCGTCCGGCCCGGAGACCCAACCAGCCGGGGAGTAAGCCATGCCGACCGACAAGGAGTTGATCGCATTCAAAATCGGCGCGCGCGCGAGAAAAATGGCGAACGAGGATTGTGTTGTCGAGGGCTACGAGATTCTCTATACCGCCATCGATGAAGTAAACCGCTCGGGCGACACAGAGATGGAAAAAAGCCTCCGTCGCGAGCTGGAAAAGTTTGAAAAACGCCTGGCGACGGCAGACTGATCGTCCCGCGTTCCAATGCACGCACGTTCATGCGCCATGAGTTAACCCCTGTGAGCCGGGCAAGAGGATTAAGGCGCATCGGCGCAGAATGAATCCCTATCTTTTCGACCAGGTTTAATGCCGAAAGAAGCGGGAGCAGCCTTGGAACGATACGCCAGCATCGATATTGGCTCTAATACGATCAAGCTGCTCATTGCGGAGCGCGACTCCTTGGGCGCATTCAGGCCGGTACTCGAGGCGGCTGCGCCGACTCGGCTCGGCGAAGGAATCCACGCGAAACGTCTTCGCGAAACCGCGATCAGGCGTACGCTTGATGCCCTGGGCGTATTTTCAACACATTGTAAGGAGCATCAAGCCACCCGGATGGCAGCGGTCGGTACGTCCGCCCTGCGCGACGCCGCGAACCGAGATGAGTTTATTTCCCGAGCAGCCGCGCAGGGAGTGGATATCGAGGCGATCTCCGGAGACGAAGAGGCGCGTCTGAGTTTCTCGGCGGTCAGCCGCGACGTTTTGTGGAAGGATGCCGGCCCTCTATTGGTGATAGACATCGGCGGCGGAAGCACGGAGGTCATCCAGGGACAGGACGGACATGTCGAGCGCCGAATCAGTCTTCCCCTTGGGGCCGTCCGCCTTACAGAAGCCTGCCTTCATTCGGACCCTCCGACCGTGCGGGAAGTGGACGAAGCATGTGGGCGCGCGCGAGAAGCCCTGGAGGGAGCGGTCGTTCCTCCGGCGAACTATACCGCTGTCGGCGTTGGCGGAACGCTTGCGAACATGGCGGCCGTACACATCTCCACGCCAACTCCCAGGACAGCGGACCTTCACGGCGACATATTGAGCATGGATGCTATCGATCGTCAAATCGAGCTTTACGCCGAGCGCACGATCGAGGAGCGAAAGCAGATCGTGGGTCTAAACCCCACCCGTGCAGATGTCATTCTGGCCGGTGCGATTATATTGCGCGAGGCGCTTAATCGGCTCGGCCGCGATTCGATTGCGGTAAGCACCCGCGGACTTAGATGGGGACTGCTGTACGACCGATTCGGATAGGTAATTTCGACTTGGACTCTAAGTCACGTTTAGAAGCGATTATGGAGCTGGCCCGGCGGTACGATTACGATGCCGCACACGCGCATCAGGTGGAGTGCCTGGCCGGCACCCTGTTCATGGAAATGGCGGAATTCCACAAGCTGCCGTCCGAAGACCGAAAACTCCTCGAATATGCGGCAATCCTCCACGACATCGGCTACTTCGTCAGCGCTAAAGGACATCATCGCCACGCGCTCATGATGATATTGACCGAGCCGCTAACTCCGTTTACTCGCGACGAGGTTAAAATCATCGCCAATGTTGCCCGCTACCACCGAAAGACCCTGCCCGCGCCCGAGCACACCATCTACGGCACGCTGTCCGAGGCCGACCGTTGGCGGGTCAACTGCCTGGCGGCAATCCTCCGCGTCTCCGATGCCCTGGACCGCTCGCATAAAGGGCTGATCCGCGAGTTGACCTGCGACATCACTGAAGACAGCGTGGTTCTTAACGTGACGGCTGAACAAGAACTGCCCGTCGAGACTGCAGCAGTGGCGCGACGTGAAGATCTCTTCCGCACCGTGTTCAAAAAGAGTGTCCGAATCGACGTGCAACTGCCGCGCCTCGCAACTCCGCAGGCGGTGTTCCAAACTGCCTAGTAATACCTCTGATGGTTGAGCCATCGCCCGGTTAACGCCGATAATGAACTTAATGGTATTTACCCTCTTATCCGTGCGTTGGCTTGTCTTTCGCAACTCGATCTTGCGATCGGGTCCACAGGAGCGGCGAAAGACGTTGGCCAACCTGTTCTTTTCTCTCTTGATCATTTATGTCATCGGCAAAATGGCTTACGGTTTTTTCTACCCCTTTGCCGAGATGGCCCGGACGGACGCCGGAATGATGAACGTGCTCCGCTTGATCCCTTCCGCCGCCTTCTTCGCCGCCTTTTGGATGCTTCTGCTTTCAGCCGTCACCGTCGGAATTCAAAGATTCTATCTAAACCAGGAGCTCACTCTGCTCCTTGCGACTCCGATCAATCCGCGCGCCCTATTCGGTGCGAAGTTCATTGAAGCAACACTTGCGAACGCGGGACTTTTCTTGACGATCGGCGCGCCGGTCATGCTGGCCTATAGCTTTGCTCGAGGCAATATTACGCCGCCCTATATCATCTATGTTCTGTTAACTCTAACCGCGTTCGCCGCGCTACCGACCGGGCTTGGCATCCTGGGGTCTTTCGTCCTCATGCGGGTTCTCCCAGCGACTCGCACCCGGGAAATTCTCGGCGCCCTCGGTATCCTCGCATTCGCCTGCATCTACTTCGCTCTCAGTATCAGCATCACGCGAACGCACGATCCCGCGGTTCTCAGGCAAGGGACGGCCAATCTGGCGGCCAGGCTGTCTGCCCCGATGTTTCACATAGGCCCATGGGCGACTGCAGGCTCGATCTTGAGCGGAGACTTACCGGCGAGGGAATGCTGGATCGGAATCGGATGGCTGTCGGCAATCGCGGCTGTTGTCGTCCTTTTGACCGCTGTGATCGCCCAGCACATCCATTGGCGGGGATGGTCCAATGCCCAAGAGGCCGCGGTCGAAGACAGCTCAGCAGCCCCCGTCGGCGAAGGTTGGGAGCAACGCCTGTCGATGATCCCGGGTCCCATGCGAGCCGTGTTCCTGAAGGACTTTAGAAGCCTCAGGCGCGACATGCGGCAACTCTCGCTGCTTTTCATCCCGATCGCGGTCGTTGCCGTCTTTCTCGTGCAGTTTTCACACGCCCACATACGCAACGCGCCCGCGGCGCTGCTGGTGCTCGGCCTGTATCCGATCCTAGCGATGATCTCACTGCGGCTTGCAATGTCCGGATTCGTGACTGAGAACCGGGCGATGTGGCTTATGATCGCCGCGCCCAACGATCCCCGAACGGTATTGGCGGGCAAGTTCCTTTATGCCTATTCATTGTCGATGCCATTGGCGGGGATCACGACGATGCTCTACGGGGTCATGCGGGGGCTTACGGGAATGGAGATCTTCGTAGCGGTAGCCCTGGCTGTTTGCGCGGTGGCGGCGTTCTGCGGGATCGGGGTGGGTGCGAGCGCGGTGTTTTCAGACTTTGGCGTCGAGAATTCGAAGTTTACAGTCTCGGTAGGCGGCCGATTGACTACTTTTGCCTTCCAGATGGGCTATCTGACGCTATTGATCCTCGTAACGGTGGTGCCTTGGGCGATGGTCTCGATGGGAGCCGCCTCGCCGGGGCCGGCGTACCTGCTTGCGACCCTTGCGGTGGTCCTCGTTACGAGCGCATTCGTCGTGCTTCCGTTAATTCTAGGCGCTATCCGGTTGAGACGGTTGGAGTGGTAGGGTCACAACTGCGCGACTTTCGGCCTCTCTTCAGAAACGTCCCGCCACTCCCTCGCCGCCATCGATTCCGCTCGCTGCTTCATTCGCTCTGCTTGCTCTATAAGATCTTCATCCATCGGCTCGGCATAAACTTCGGCGGCAACGATCTTGTGCGCGAAGATCATACCCGCGCAAGCCCCGAATCCCATCAAGAGCAGGGCGAGCGATTCCCAGTTTCCGGTACGCAGAAGTCCGAAGAGTCCGTGGCCGCAAAAATAGATGGCCGCCGCGCCAAAGTAGCATCTCCGAGCCCAAATGGCCCCTGGAGCAAGCGCCTCTCCAATGCCTGCCGCAGTCCCGAGAATTGCAAGGAACCCCCAGACGAGCGGATAAGCGCGTTCGACGAAGACGTAGTCGATTTCGGCCGGAAGGGGAACGAAGCGCAACGAATCGCGAAGCGCGAGGAGGGAAATGCCGAAACAGAGTGTGACGATCAGCCACCGCCGCACGGGGGCGAACAACAGGGCGCCGAGCAGCGAAACCATCGCCACCGGCAGCACTCCGGGCCGTATGCGAACCAATTCCGCGAGCAGGCCCTCAGATGAAATAACCAGGTATGCCGCAGCAAAAGGGATCAGTATCCGAAGCAGCGGCCGAAACGAGCCTCTCATTGCTCCTCTATACGCCAGCGCAGCCATGTCCGGAGGCGCGCATCGCCTCCATGTCGAGAGTGTACAGGTTTTCTTTCTGCCTGTCAACAAAAAGTATTGAAATAGAGTGAACTCTAAGACCGATTCAGTCGTCTGCTAAAGTTCATCACTTCGAGAAGCCAGATTCGAATGAAGAAGGGTTGAGCTTGACGGGCCGGTTGGAACGCGATATAATCCAATTTGCGGCGTGGTTCATTCGGTCGAAATCGGAAAGCCGGTACCGTCATGCGCATCCTCATAGTCAATCCACCCCACCAGGCAATCGGCAGCAGAATTCCGCGGGAACAGCTACCGCCACTGGGACTTCTGTCTGTAGGCGGGCCGTTGATCGACGCCGGGCATGACGTTACGCTGTTGGACGCTGAGATCGGTCCGTTGTCGCACGATGAGATTGTCCGCCGGGTCGTGGCGCACCGGCCACAGGCCGTTCTATTCGGGCATTCGGGATCCACTTCGGCACACCCGATTGTCGCCGATCTCACGCGGCGCATTCGGGAAGAGCTGGCAGGCGTTCTTATCGTCTACGGCGGCGTCTTTCCGACTTATCATTTTCGAGACGTGCTCGCCAGCGAGCCGCAGATTGACGCGATCGTTCGCGGAGAGGGTGAAGCCACGACCCCAGAGCTCATGGCAGCCCTGGAGCGCGGAGACGACCTTTCCGAGGTCGAGGGCATCGCCTTCCGCCATGACGGCCGGATCGTGGAGACTCCTCCGGCCCGGATGATCGACGATCTCGATGCTTACCGAGTCGGCTGGGAGTTGATCGGCCCAAAGCGATATGGCTACTACGGCGGCAAGCGCGCGGTCGTCATGCAGTTTTCGCGCGGATGCCCGCACCTCTGCAACTATTGCGGCCAGCGCGGGTTCTGGGCTCGCTGGCGGCATCGCGATCCTCGGAAGTTCGCCAATGAGATCGCCTGGCTTCACCGCGAGCACGGGGTCGAGCTGATCAATCTGGCCGATGAGAATCCGACCGTCAACAAAGCGGTGTGGCGGGAGCTTTGCGAGGCGATCATCGCCGAGAAGATCAAGATCATCATCATTGGCTCGACGCGCGCTGACGACATCGTCCGCGACGCGGATATCCTGCACCTTTACCGAAAGGCCGGCATCGAGCGGTTCCTCTTGGGGATCGAAAACACGGACGAGGCGACCCTCCAGAAAGTCCGTAAAGGCGGCGCGACGAAGACCGACCGCGAGGCCATCCGCCTCATGCGCCAGCACGGAATCCTCTCGCTGGCGACCTGGGTGGCCGACTTCGAAGAGGTCACGGACAGTGATTTCTTCCGCTCGCTCCGGCAGTTGCTCTCCTACGACCCCGACCAGCTCACGGCGTTATTCGTCACGCCACATCGATGGACCGGCTATTTCCGACTCGAGGCCGACCGGCGCGTTATCCAGTTAGACCAGCGCAAGTGGGACTACAAACACCAGGTCCTGGCAACGCGCAACATGCCTCCCTGGCGGATAATCCTGTGGGTCAAGTTCATAGAGATCGCGCTGCAAGGACGGCCAAAGGCTATGTGGCGTTCATACTTCCATCCGGATCGAGCAGTCCGTCATGGCATGCGCTGGTACACACGAATGGGGCGGCGAGTTTGGATTCACGAGTGGCTGGGGTTCTTCTTCCGCGACCGCCGGGTGAACGACGGGCCGACGCTGCAACAGTTCTGGGGCGCTCCGCAAGACCACCAGGAGATTCCGCTGCGCATCGTCCGGCAGCGTGAGCTGGTGAAGGACGCCTGATTTGGCTTCTTAAGACCCTTCAATAGAGGACTGCTCCCGAGAATTGTCCGGCAAAACCGTATCCAAGCTCCTCCACAAATACCAGCACGCATACGTCGCAAAGGGCCTCCAGGGCGAGCCGATCTCCTGCACTTTTTCCGGTGCAGGCAGTTCGGGCAGGACGTATTCATTTCGAATGGCTTTGCGGATGCCGAGGTCCATGTCCGGTAAGACGTCGGGGCGATGCAGGCGGAACATGAGGAACATCTGGGCGGTCCACACGCCGATTCCTTTGACGAGGGTCAATTCCCGGATGATCTCTTCGTCCGGCAGGTCGTGAAGGCTGTCAATCCGGACGTCGCCTGCCTCGGCTTTTGCAGATAAATCCTTGAGCGTGGCGGACTTCTGGCGAGAGAGACCCGCTCCTCGGAGCTGTTCGTCTGATAACGACATAATCGCTCTAGGGGTCGGTTTCGTCTCGTTACAAAGAGCCAGGAGCCGGGAGAAAATGACGCTGGCCGCTCTTCCGGATAGCTGCTGGAAGACGATGGATTGCGCGATGGCCTCGAAGTGGCCGCCGACTAACGGGGGCACGTCGGGATAGGGGCCAATACGGTCTATGAGGCGGGGCATCACGTTGTCAGCCGCGCGAAGGTGCTTTTCGGCCTGTTCCCACATTAGGCGTCCCTAGACCCGGCTGGCCTTTCGGAAGGCCGTTTTTGGGCCTGTATCGGGACAGACGTAATCGGGAGCGGAGGGCTCGGGGCGCATCGATTCCATGGAGAAAGTACGCAGAATAAGGTCGGCCAACGGCATGACGACGTTATAGTTAACCCTGGCCTTGTGGTGGTGCAGCCGGTGGTACTCGCAGTAGAATCGAAACAGCCTTGTACGCTGGAAGAGGTAGTTGCGAGGCGCGTGGATATAGAAATGGAGCACTTCGTATGCGATGAGATAGAGCAGTCCACCCGTCGCAAGCGTTATTGCGGCCGGAATGCTGATAAACCGCCAGACTACGAAAAATATCGGCAGATGGAGAAACCACAAGACCGGCACGAAGGACGATTCGCCGATCTCGTAGTGGTATTCCTCTTCCGGCGAGGCGTAAAAGGCCTTGAGCGAGCGGCGCTCGGTGTGATGGGCAATCGCGTGACGATCGAAAGCAAGACGGGAAATCTTGCTTGTGTGCATCACGAAACGGTGGATAAACCATTCGAGGAACGTGCCGTAAACCAGCGCGCCAACAAGCCCCAATACTGCAGCCAACACCATGCGTAATCCCTTCTCGAGCCGGTTCCTCGGACAATCGTCGGAACGATTCTCTTCACCAACCAAATGTGAAGGATCGGCTCGCCGGAAACTTACGCGCGGCGGGATCCGAACCTACCAATCGACATGATACTTCGCTGCACGCAGGAGGATTTCCTCCCGAACCAAGCAAACCCTAGCGGACCGCCAATTGCTGCTCGATCACTTTGTCGTTTTCATAAATGCGCATGCTGGTCATTTTTCCGCCGCGGACCGTTGCAACAATGACGTAAGGATACCTCATTTTCTGGCCATGAGCGCGCGGCGAGCCTGGGGTCGGAAGCCGTTTTGTATAGGTCCCGGTCTCGACGAGCTCGAGGACAAATCGGTCCGCATCGGTCGTGACCGTCTTGATCGTGCTCTTCACGTCGGGCACGGATTGGAACCAGGCTTCATAATACCTCTGGTTATCGGCCTTGCCCTTGACCACCGTGAGATCCGGTGATACGACGGTGAGGTCATCGGCGTAGAGGAGCATGAGCTTGGCGACGTCGTGAGCGTTATACGCATCTACAAACGACTGCGCGATCTGCTCGGGGTGGAGGGTATCCTGCCGGCCGCGGGCGGCG
>JBGPOG010000095.1:0-10422 GCA_041487935.1 Chthonomonadia bacterium
AGTGAAGCATCCGCTTTTAGCCCGGCACCGAAAGATCTGTGAGATCAAAAACAGATCCCCCGGTACGGGTCCGTATGGACTTCACTCCGTTCAGGATGACGGGATACGTACGCTTTGTCGAGTTTTGCAATTACCTCTAAGTATTAAGTATTGAGTGTTGGGTATTTAGTGCTCTAACTTGCTTTTGAGGTGTATTCGGCACTCAACACTTAACATCTAATGCTCGCAGCTTCCTGTTTAATCCACTCTTCGGCGATCTGAAAGCCATTCAGCGCTGCGCCCTTTAGGATTTGATCGCCGCATACGAACATGTCGACGGCATTCTCGTTGCTGATATCGGCGCGCACTCTTCCTACGAGAACTTCGTCTTGGCCGGTGGCCTCGATTGGCATGGGAAAGTGGTTCGCCATTACGTCGTCGACTATTCGGACACCGGGGAAACCCCGAAGTGCCTCTAGAACTGTGGGTATTGGCGGCCTTGGTCCTTCAAACTCCACGTTGATGCTCTCCGAGTGTGCCCGCAGAACCGGCACACGTATGCAAGTGGCCGTGATCCGCAAACTGTCGTCGTGCAGGATTTTTCGCGTCTCGTTGACCATCTTGCGCTCTTCCTCGTTGTAGCCATCCTCGTCGATCCTCGTGTTATGCGAGAATAAGTTGAAGGCGACCGGATGAGGGAAGACTTCAGGACTAATCGGCTCGTTCTTCAGAACTTGCTTTGTTTGCTCCAGCAGCTCCTGCATCGCTCTCGCCCCGGCGCCGCTCACGGCCTGATACGTCGAGACGACAATCCTCTTGATTCGTCCCAGTTTTGCCAACGGCGCGACCGCCATCAACAAAATAATTGTCGAACAATTAGGATTGGCGATAATGCCGCGGTGCCAGCCAATGTCGTCCGGATTGACCTCAGGTATGACGAGCGGGACCGCAGGATCCATGCGGAAGGCCGAGGAATTGTCTATAACCACAGCCCCGGAACGAACCGCTGCGCGCGCGAACTGCTTGCTCCGCGAGCCCCCTGCGGAGAAGAAAGCTATATCGATTCCGTCGAACGAGTCCTCGGTCAGCGGCAATATTGTGTACTCACGGCCACGGAAACGCACGATCCTCCCCGCAGAACGCTCAGAAGCAAGGAGGCGCAGCGACGCGAGCGGGAACTCGCGCTGCTCCAGCAACTGTAAGAATTCGGTTCCGACGGCCCCAGTGGCCCCGGCGATGGCGACATGAAACTCTCTCACGAATTTCAAACTCCCTGAAAAGACAAATCGGTCCTATTATGATACCTGCTCAGGCGAGAATTTCTTGCAGCACGCGCCCGTGGACATCGGTCAAGCGGCGGTTCGAGCCGTTGTGGTAAAAGGTCAGCTTGGTGTGCTCGAGGCCGAGCAAATGGAGTATTGTGGCGTGGAAATCGTAGACCGTAACGGGGTTTTCTGCGGCCCGATATCCGAGCTCGTCTGTCTGGCCGAACGACAGTCCCCGCTTGAGCCCCGCGCCAACGAGGAATGCCGTAAAGCCTTCGGGATTATGGTCGCGGCCTGCCTCGCCGATACCTTCCGTAATGGGAAGGCGGCCAAACTCAGTCGTAAACGCGAGCACGGTTTCGTCCAACAGCCCTCGCTGCTTTAGATCCTTGATAAGAGCGGCAGTTGGCCTGTCGAGGATAGCGGCATTCTTCGCGTGGTTGGCGGCCAGGTCTTCGTGCGCATCCCAGTTGACGCGAGGCTCGCCGAAATGCCCGCCATTGTAGAGCTGCACGCAGCGCACACCTCGCTCGATCAGACGCCGTGCCAACAAACAGTTGTATCCGAATGGCCGCGCAATCGGATCGTTCAGCCCGTACATTTCTTTCGTCTTCTCGGTCTCCCCAGCGATGCTTGTTACTTCCGGCGCGCTGACCTGCATTCTTGCGGCGAGCTCGTACGCGCGTATCCGGCTAACCAGCGCATCCTCGCCAGGGTGCAGCTTCTGGTGATCTACGTTCACTGTCGATAGCAGGTCGTAAGTGGCCACCTGCTGAGAATTCGAGATCGAAATCGGGGGCCGTAAATCCGCGACCGGCATTTTTTCGCTGCCGAAGACCACCCCCTGGTGTGCAGCCGGCAGGAATCCATTTCCCCAAAGGGCGGCGCCGCATGGCGGAATCCCGCGAGGATCGGGCAGGACCACGAAGGACGGCAGGTTATCGTTCAGCGACCCAAGCCCATAGCTAACCCACGATCCCGCGGAAGGAAACCCCTGCAGTATAAATCCCGTCGACATCTGGAATAACGCCGGCCCGTGCGCGTTGGAGCGTGACTGCATCGAGTGAAGGAACGTGAGATCGTCAGCGCACCCGCCGATGTTCGGCAGAAGGTCGCTCACCCACTTGCCGGACTTCCCATATTGCCGGAATGCCCAGGGACTCTTCAGCACCGTTCCCCGCTTGCCGTTGAACGGAACTACCGTATTGGTCCCTTGAACCTCCTGCCCATGATATTTGGCGAGCGCGGGCTTATAATCAAAGGTATCGATGTGGCTTAAGCCGCCGGGTAGGTGGATAAAGATGACGTGCTTGGCTTTCGCCTGAAAATGCGGAAGTGTTGGGTGTTGAGTGTTGAGTGTTGAGGCGCTTTGAGCTTTAGCCTCGTCGGCGAGGAGGGTTGCCAATGCGAGGCCGGCCAGCCCGCCCCCGACTTCCCAGAGGAACTCGCGGCGGGTGGGTAGTGTGGTAATTCGGGAACAATTCTTGCAGGGCATAGCTGATTCTCGCACCAAGTCTCAGAATACGATTACTCTTGTTGAGAGGTTCTTGGCGGCGAGGGTTGATTCCTTCTCTACGCCTCAACAGGATAGCCCACTCCGTTACTCACGCGGATAAATCGCGCCTTTCTGGTACCGTCATATTGGAGTGGTGAACGTGGTACAATGCCCATGAAACGATATTGACTCACGGGCCGATAGGGAGGGGAACTGTTGCGGGTAATCTATCGGGCGGGCAGACCCTCGAGAGGCAACCTAACTCCACGACCCAAAGATAACAACCGGCTCTCCTGTCGCGCGACTTTATCCAATCCGTGGCCTCGTACCGAAGGAGTGAGACCCATTTTCGAACCGGGCGAGCCGTATCTGGTGATAGATAGCGATCTACTTCCGATCGAAAGCGTAATCGATGATGACAATCCGTCCGGGCACGTGTCAGTTGTGGGAATGGATTGGGAAATCATCCTGCGGGCAGTAATTGATCGAGGAAAGACGCCTTCATGATAGAGACTTCACACCACGAGATTTTGCTTACAGCCGCCTATTTTGAGGCCGCCAGAACACAACTGGACAACCTCGCGGCAAAGCTGCGCCGTTACTCCGATGTGTCCGACGTATATGTGCATTTCGGACCTCGCGAGTACGACTCCGGCCTGCTAATCGAGACTTATGTGGAGGCCGAGCTAACCGACGGGCGCGCGCTGCTCTGGTGGCTCGAGATGCGCGACGGGCCTGATTATCGTGTAGAGGCCGCACTGGTGTTGACAGACGAGGAAGGCCAGCGAACACTGCAGACAATACAGGAGCAGGAAGTTGCGTCCCTGCCGGAAACACTGCGCGCCTTTGCCGCCGCCGCCGAATCGCTGGCCCTCCGCAGCGACGTTTCAGCTATTCTGCATAGTGTTGCATCCGCTGCCGCTTAAAGGTCTGGACATCGAAGCCCAACAGAGAATTCTTGGGTGGTAAGACGCGGCCCGCGATCCCAGCGTACCCTCCCCATCGGCAAACACCGCGAATGGATGGTTCAATCAGATTATGTTTATGTGGAAAATCCTTCTGCCTGAGATATCTTCTTTCCTCTTCCAACTCCCGCGTATTGGGTGCATTTCGCCGACCGGGAACACAACGGAGGTGTACTTCGGCCAAGTGAGGAAAGTCGTCGAGTGGGATCGGACCTATAGCCGTGACATCAGCTTGTGTAATTCTGATCGGCATAAGGGAACTCAGATTCTATCCCGCTTCCTGGGCGATGCGACGGTGTGGATGGAGCTTTATTGGGGGTTGACAACGAGCAGCAACCCCTTGGTATTCTTGGCGGTTTGGATTAAACCTGTGAGGCTGGTTTCGAAGTTACGGAAGTTACATGTGCGATGTAGTCTCCGACGGCTTTACACGACTCCTCGGCTTCAGGACGTGTGCATCCTTTGCCCTCGTGAACAATGGCATTGCGCCGTTTTGTGTGCGTGCAGAGCTTTTCCCAGAACTGCGTTTGACCTTGAATCGTATCACCGCTGAGAGCGTTGTAGACATCCCGCAGGCGGTCCTGGCAAATATTGTACGATACAAACAGCTTAAGCAGCGGTTTGGTAAGCTCATTCATACTCCTCGCCCGCAAAAGACCGCTAACGGCGGCTTCTGTGCATAACTCGGCGGCGACCTGGGCGAGAACGACTGCCATTTCGTTCTGTCCATTCCTCATTGCTGCATTTGCTTCGGCCAGTAACCTCGTGTGAGCTTCAACGAGTAAGGGTGCAATCGTCGTGCGGGGCTGATACGGAGGATAGTAGGCCATGCGGTGTCATCTCCGATAAACGGTTCGGCCCGGGTGGGCTAACCAGAGGGCGGTGGTCAAATTGAGGATCAAGGTTAATCGGCAGCGGCCACAACCTATTTAATGCGTATGCCTCCCTACGGCACGTAGACAAACTCATTCGAATTCAACAAGGCCCGGCAAAAGATCGCAAGAGGATTACGCTCGAGGAAGCGTTGGGCGGTCGATAGCTCTTTTGCAGAAGGATCGCGGGAAAGCGCCAGCTTGTAAGTGCGCGTGATGCGAGCCGCCTGGGTGGAGGATTCTCGTTCCAGGCGTTTGGCGAGCAGGTCGGCCTGGCGAATGACAAAAGCATTGTTCATCAGGGTGAGGGCCTGAACCGGCGTATTGGAGACCTGCCGCACCGGCGTGGCGACGGATGGATCCGGGCAGTCGAAGTTATCCAGAAGGGTCTTATCTCCGCCACGCACAACGAACCGATAGACGGCTCGCCGCCAGACAGGCGGTCCGTCGTTATCCATCGTGTGATAGATGTAAGAGCCTCGGGCGCCTTTCTCGTGAAGCTGGAAGCTTGGACCACCCTCGCGGAGATCCAGATTTCCGCACACCGACAATACGGTGTCGCGCAACGTTTCGGCGTCCATCCGGCGCAGCGGCATGTGCCACAGCAGTCGATTCCCGGCATCGACTTCATGGGCTTTTGCGTTGTTTGCATCGGATTGCAGATACGCTCGCGTGGATAGTATCTGTTTGTGCAGCCACTTTAAGCTCCAGCCATGCTCGATGAACGAGACCGCCAGCCAATCCAATAGCTCCAGATGGCTGGGACGATCTCCATTCAGCCCGAAATCGCTCGGCGTATTCACGATTCCGTTCCCGAAGTGGTAATACCAGACTCGATTCACGATGACGCGTGCGGTGAGCGGATTCTTGGGATTGGCGATCCAAGCCGCCAGTGCTGCGCGCCGCTGGGCGTCGGGTGCTTCGGGCGGAAGATTGAATAGTGGCGGAAGCTGTTCCACCGCTGTTAGCGCTCCAGAAGTGACTTCTTCCTTCGGTTTTTGAACGCTGCCGCGATCCAGGAGAAATGCCTTCTCAGGTTTTTCGTGTGGGTTGCAGGCGTAAATGCGGGCAGGAGACGGAATCGCGCCGAGCTTGCCGTTCTGTTCGTCGCGCTGTTTGATCAGGCTAGACCTCTTCACGCGGACTTCGCCCGAAAGAGCGGCTTCGATCTCCTCGTTGGTTGCGGACGGTAAATCCTGCTCCAACCGGCCAATGTGATCCAAGTTTGAGCCGATTTGCCGCCACGTCTTTCCGTCGTCGGAAGCCTCCATTCGATACAACTGAATTGCGCCTTCGTTGCTGCCCGTCTCCTGGCCGGTCCACCAGAACATTTCCGACACCGGTTTTGCGGCCTGTAGGTCTATCGACAATATGACGGGATTATCTGGAGTGCCTTGCCGGTCTGCTCGCCAACCGTCAACAACGTATCCGGCGGGACGCAGCTCGAGGTGTTCGATCTTCGGGTTTGCGCGGTACTGGCCCAGTATCGCCAAACGCCAGTATCTTGCGGTGACCGGCTTCCACTCGTTGCGGTTGAAGATAGGGTTGAGTGGGATACGGCTTTTCTCCGCCCGCCGCGACTCATCGAAAGCTTTATACTTTCCTAACAAGATCCGGGCCGTAACCGGATTTTCTATCTCCTCTATCTGTCCGTTCAACGTCTCCAGTTCCGCCCGGATCGGCTTGGCCAGCGCGTCGTATTTTGATTTCTCCTCGGCGGTCGCAACTCCGCGCTCGCCAAATCCGGCGCCGCTGAAAACGGCCGTGAAACGATAATAATCACGGCTCGGAATCGGATCGAATTTGTGATTGTGGCAGCGCGCGCAGTTAACCGTCAGCGCAAGGAAACTGGCGCAGGTCGTCGTCACCATGTCGTCAAGCTCGTCCATTCGCGCGGTCTTTTTCATGACCGGGTCTTTATTCAGTTCCGCGCTGACCTGGTCCCACGGACCAGCAACGAGAAAACCGGTCGCGGCGATCTTGCCCCGATCGTTCGGAAAGAGGATGTCGCCCGCGAGTTGCTCGCAAATGAACTGATTGTAGGGAAGATCCTGGTTAAGCGCCTGGATTACGTAATCTCGATACGGCCAGGAGTTCCAACGCTCGTGATTGTGCTCCCCGCCGTCGGTTTCCCCAAACCGCACCACGTCGAGCCAGTGGCGGCCCCAGCGCTCGCCGTATCTCGGCGAAGCCAGAAGGCGGTCGATTACTTTGGTCCAGGCGTCCGGGGATCTATCGTTGGTAAACGTATCGACTTCCTCGGGAGTTGGGGGCAGGCCAGTGAGATCGAACGTCACGCGGCGAATGAGAGTGCGGCGGTCTGCCGGAGCGGCATAATCGAGGGCTTTCGTGCGGAGCTTCGCCAGCAGGAACGCATCGATCGGGCTGCTTACCCCTGAAATGGCGGGGACGGGCGACTTGACCGGAGAGCGGAAAGCCCACCAGGTCGATGAACTTGACGGTTGTCTCGGCTCTTGGCCGGCCGCGAACCGCGTTTCAGTTGTCGCGGCAAGGATGATAGCGGCAGCGCTCAGGGCGAATAGTCTCTTGGGATGGCTAATCATGAAAACGTCAGATTTCCGATCGGACACTGAGATGTAATTCAATACTGCAAATCGGCTCAAGACTCCTCCGAATTGACCGATCGACGCGCACCGGCGCCAAATCGACGTTAGGGAGTGAGCACGATCTTGAGCGTATCTCCCGGATTGCCGGTCAGCAGATCGAACGAGGCCTGGCCGTCTTCCAACGGTCTCGTGCGGGTGTAATCGACGATCGAGATATCACCGTTCTCGATAAGCCGCTTCGACGTGGCAAAGTCTCGCGGAGTGAATGCGAATGAGCCCTGGAGCCGAATTTCATTCCGGATCGCGAGGTTGAAGTCGATCTCGCTCATGTTGTCGTGGAGGCCCAGCAGCATGATCTCTCCGCCTTTGCGAACGGCGTGGACCAGGCTCTGGCGGACTACCGTCAATCCTGACGCATCGATGCCGATGTCGACGCCACGCCCATTCGTCCAATCGCGAATTGTTTTTGCAGAGTCTCCGTCGAGCGGATTCTGTTTGAGCTTTGCGCCGTAACGATCCGCGACGGCAAGGCGCGCGGGGTTTGTATCCACAACGGCGATTTCGCGATACCCTAGAAGCCGCGCCAGCGCCAGCATGAGGATTCCTTGAGTTCCCGCGCCGTAGATAGCCAAAGTGCCAAATTGGTGCCGCTCGATCGAATTGAAGAGATGGACGCCGTTTGCGAGCGGCTCAACCATCACGGCCTGCTCGTTTCCAACTCCCTCCCTCAATGGAAAGACGTTGGCCGCCTTGACAGCCACATATTCCGCAAAGGCTCCCGGCTCGCGGTCCATCCCGATGAGCTTCCAGTTCGGGCAGATATTGGCTTTGCCCTGGCGGCAGTTCTCGCATTCGCCGCAACTCTGGAGAGGGTTCACCACCACGCGGTCGCCCTCTTCAAACGGCCATTTACCCGGAGGAACGTGAACCACGCTGCCGATCGTTTCATGGCCCAGCACCAGCGGTGGCTGCCGGCGAGGGCTGTGGCCGAGGAACCCCGAGAGGTCCGAGCCGCAGATGCCCGTTCCAATCACTTTGAGCACCGCCTGGTCGGGACGTGGCGATGGCTCGGGCGCCTGTTGGACGGTTACTTCCTTGACCGCGGAATAGACGAGTGCTTTCATGGGCCTCCAAGTCCAATAAACGTTACGTCGGGAGAACTCCAGTTTCTGCCTTCCAGTATACCCGCGCATGAGAATGGGCGGCTGGAACGTGTCCTGCCGCCCACAAGTCTGGTCGTGCCAATATGTACTTATCGGTCAATTGCTGATTGCTAGTGTAGTGTCTCAATAACGTCATTACAACGACGACAAAGTGGCAAGAGCGTCATTCCGAACCGCCTTTGTGAGGAATCTGTTTTTTGCCTCGCATTGTAAGGACGAGTCGGAGACACTACACTAGTTGCGGTTGCGTCCCGGGCGCGGGTGTTCCTTGTTCCACTTCTCGATAGCCGTCTTCTGGTCTGCGGTCAGGATGGCCTGGACCTTGGTGGAGGCATCGGTGCGAATCTCGCGGCCTTTCGTCTGACGGTCTTCCTGTGACAAACCCCGCAACTGCTCCGCGGCAGCTTTCGCAATTTCCGCGATCTTGGTTTTCTGATCGGCGGTCAGCTTAAGTTCCCCAATGACACCGGTGGGAATGCCCACTTGCTGAAGCCCGCTTATCTCTTGGACGACTTCGGGCAATTTTGTCTTCTGTTCCGCCGTAAGGACTGCTTCTATTTCGCCATTGGCCGCTGTCCTGAGCTCGCCTAGCTTCTGGCGGTTGGCCGGATCGGCCTGCCCGCCAGGCATCGGCCGCAGGGGTTTGCTGTCCGCCGCAAACTTCTCTTGAATGGCGGTGATCTTCTTCTTCTGATCGTCGGTCAGCTTCAACGCGGCGTCAAGCGCCGCTACGGGAATCTGGACCGCCGTCATTCTGCCGCCTCGCCGGCCCTGACCTCGCTGGCGCGCCTGAGCCATGGCTCCCACGCTCAACGCGAGCATCGCGGCAAGCGCGGCGCACATCAATCCGGTCTTCGTTTTGATCATCGATTATGGCCTCCTTGTGGAAACGAAATTGCGTCTGAATTCACAGACGATCTTGCACTACGATAGTTCACCACTACCGAATCAATTTGACGAACATTTGACAGGACGGTAGCATCCGGCCTAACATATGGTGTCAATCATGGATAATTACGCTGTGCAAAATGGTGTCGGGCGCACCAAGCATCTCTTGGACTTGGAACCAGGATGCCACAATCTCGGCGTCTTGTGGCCCGCGATCCGGCGTCTCCTGCCCAAACTATCGTGCGCCTACGCGATGGGAGCGCTCGGTGCTTTGGGGCGTTACGGGTTTTGTTCGCCAGGGTGCTGCCGCGCGAATCGCAGCCTTTCAGATCGTTACCTGAGCCGATTGCCGGCAATCGGACTCAAAGCACAAGAGCTGCAGCTTTACGGCTTGTCGGTTGACGAGGCTGCCGCCAAAATCAGGAAGCTTGTAATAAAAGGCATTCCTCTCATCGTTTATGCTTCGGATTCGGAGGGAATTCTTGCCTGCGAGATTCCGGAACAATTGCGAATCGATTATATATACATATCGCCGCAAGCGACCTGGGTTTCAACTGCGCTGGCTCCCGCACTCATTGCGAATGCGCGAGTGTTCGCGATAAGGCGCTCATACGCTCCGCTAGGCGCCCGCCGCCGCCGCGAGATGTTCGCCCTCGCCGATTGGGCTGCGGCTGAGGTGCTGCCGCCAATTGAGTGTATCAGCGGCAGGAACCACAAAACCGTACTCGTTGCGCGGGGCCTCAATGCGTATGATGATGCGCTGGCGGCTCTTGCCGGCTGCAAGAACTGGCGTTGCGCGCGGCAAATCGACGGCTGGGCGGAGTTCATGCTCCACCATCGAGCAGCTTGTTCCGACTTTCTCTTCGGCCTGGCGGGAAGCGGGAGAACTCGATACCACAACCGATTGCGAGACGCGGGCAACTGGTACGCTGCCGAGGTTGAAGAAGCGATAAAACCAGTGCGGTTGCTTCTTGCAAAACGCAGGAGAGTTCCGTATGACGCTGCTGTCAATCAGGCGCAGGAGTTCGTTCGGATGGCAGGGGAGTGTGCGGCTTATGCGCACCGCGCGTTAATGGAGGCAGTTGTTATCGGAGTGCATCTCTCACCGGCGGCCGCTTCGGCGCTTATACACGACCCACTGGATCCTTTGCACGGAATAGAGCTTAAAGAGCTAATCTACCTTGCGCGAGCCGGGCTAAACCCCATCCGGCAGCTCGCCGCGCGCCGC
>JBGPOG010000096.1:0-10405 GCA_041487935.1 Chthonomonadia bacterium
CTTCTCCCCCATAAGGGGGCCGGGGGGTCTGCCAATTCTCTCACATGAATTGTGAACAGTTACAAACGAGTCCTTCTCCCCCATAAGGGGGCCGGGGGGTCTCCCAATACGCTCACATGAATTGTGAACAGTTACAATCAATAGGCCGGACAGGAATTACCGACCCGTCTGGCGAATTCACGTCTGCGGGGCTACATTCCAAATCCACGGTTTCAGGCCGCGATGACCTGGCGGCCAAAGGCAGTCGAACATGAACGAAAACCTGTTGGCGCTCGACGCGCTGCAGGAGGTTGACAGCGCGCTTATGCTCGCAACACGCCAATATCAGGCGCTCGATCCTGGCCGGGCGGAACAGGCCGCCGCCGAAACCGCTCGCACACTTCACGACAGGCTGCTCAAAGCGCTCCACGAAACTGAAGGCAATCTGAAGGACTCAGAGTTGGAGCAGTTGGCGGTCGAGAGAAAGAAGAAGGACTTCGAATCCAAGCTCTATAGCGGCAAGGTCCAGAACCCGAAAGAGCTCTCGTCGATGCAGGAAGAGATCGAAGCGCTCGGGCGCCAGCGAGGAAAGCTCGACGAGCGGATTCTGACTCTCATGGAGGAACTGGAATCCCGCCGAGCCGAAGAAGCCGCGGCGAAGACGCACCGGGAGCAATCGGAGGCGGCGCTAACAGCAAAGCAGGCCGGCTATAAATCGACGGCGAAGGTGCTGGCGAAGAGAATTCGGGAGCTGACAGCCGAACGGCCAGATAAGGCCGCGGGCATACCTGCACCGCTATTGAAACGATACGACGCCTTCCGCGCGGCTAAGCAGGGCGTGGGAATTGCAAGAATCGACAGCGAACAGAGGTGCGGCGCTTGCCACACTTCGCTTCCGTCCAACTTGATACGCCGCGTGGAAGACACGGAAAGCCTGGAGCTATGCGAGAACTGCGGCCGGCTCCTGTGCATTGTGCGTTGATGGAGAGCTATGAAACGCTGATCGCGCGCGTCGACGGAGCGGCTAGAGGCAATCCCGGTCCGGCAGGAATCGGCGTGGCGTTGACGACGCCAGACGGCACTGTTGTCAAAGAGATCGCGGAGCCTCTGGGCAGAACGACCAACAACATTGCCGAGTACTCGGCCCTGATCCGCGCGCTGGAAGAGGCCCGGGCCTGTGGCTGCAAAAGGATCTCGGTCTTTACCGACAGCGAGCTGATGGCCAGGCAGATCAACGGCCAATACGCCGTCAAAGCCGCGCACCTCTTCCCCCTCTATCGCCGCGCTACGACATTGCTGGCGCAATTCGACTCCGCCAAAGTGACGCACGTCCGCCGAGAGCAAAATAAACACGCCGACCGCCTCTCAAATCTCGGCGCGGACAAGTCGGAAACGGCCTAAACACGAAGACACGAAGAACACGAAGAAACGTCTGGAATCAAATTAACCGCAGAGGAAGCAGAGGTCAGCGGAGGGAAACGGAAAGCAACTTGGGTGAGTTAAGGCCGTATTCCTCTGCAGTCCTCTGCGTCCTCTGCGGTAAATAGCGCTTGCTTTTTTCTTCGTGGCTTCGTGCCTTCGCGGTTAATTTTGCCGGGGCGTGATGGTTCCCAGGATTACCGGCTTGCACGCTCCCGTGGCGGATGGCACGTTTGATGGGCGCCCGGAAGCGCAGCCGGCAGGAGTTGTTAACGCTGCGCCGCGGATGCGGATGAACTGTCCATGCGCTCAAAGAACACATAAGTTGCCGTGTATGGCGCCCGCGCCTCCTGTCCCAGTGCAATCGGCAACGTGCTGGGAGCTTTTCCGCCGGTCGTATTGAGTCTTTGGATGAAGGTAACCTCGCTAAACATCCCATGCCCCGCGTGGCTGACGCCGGTCACAAGCAGCCACGGAATTGCGTCCGGATCCGGAGAAGGGACGTTTGCAAATACCGCCCCAACCACGAGGCTGCCGTTATTCGATTGCCACGACGGGCCGGCGAAATGGCGGGCAATCTCTTTTCCCCCGCCATTGTACAGCGTAGCCTCCGGTGCGAAGAACTTCCAGACGAACCCTGTCGGGCTAGTCGCGGACGGCGCGGAATGGTAGATCTGAACGCCGACGCCGTAAGCCCTTACAACCTCGACGTTTCCCTGCGGCGGTATCAACGCCGCAGGGACTTGCGCTAATCCGCGTCCCTCGCACAACAACGTGCCGGCTAGGCCCAGGGCGGCGGCATAGCGCCAAAAGCCATTCAGTCTGATCGATTGCGTTCTCATTTGTCTGTCTCCTTTGAGGTCGAGATTAGTCTCGTGGGGAGAATATATCACGTGGCGGCATGCCCGAGGCGCGCTATTGTCCGAATCGCCGCAACCGATGTCTGAATGGCCGTTTGTAGCCTGAGGGAAATTAAGGTGCGCCGGGCGAGAGGTGGCGGTGCGCGCTTGAATCGGTACCGCACACATCAATTACAGCGAAGGTTTTAAGAATGAGGTTAGCCGCACGGCGCCGGAACGGGATGCTTCCACCGACGTGCTCTTGCGGTCGCGCAGGCGCAGACGGTAGAGTCGATCGCCGTAGTGGATAACTTCCTCGACCGATTGCAGATTAACGATGGCATCGCGGGCCACCCTGAAGAACGGCGGATCGCCCAACCAGGCCAACAACGCGCCTAACGGATAATAGGTCGGATATTCGTCGGTCGCGGTATGGATCCAGGTTCGGCGATTGTGCCGGATTGCCGCAACGATTTCCCATCGTTGAATAAGCTTGACGACATCGTCACGGTTGTTCTTTACCGGCAGCCGATCGGCCTTGGCTGGCGCGCGCGGCCCCATATCCGCCAAGGCTTGTTGGTCACTCTCGGCCAGCCGGCATTCGAGGCGATGCACCGCCTCAAAGACTTGTGTAGGATCGAGTGGCTTCAGGAGATAATCGACCGCATCCAGGCGAAATGCATCGATCGCACGGTCCGGGTGACCGGTGGTGAATACGATGAGGGGAGGAATGGGCAGCAACCGGAGATGGCCGGCGAGTGCGAGGCCATCGGGACCTGGCATGCGGACGTCCAGAAATGCGGCTTCCGGCGACTGCTCGGAGCACATGAGCAGGCCCGCAGTTCCCTCGCGCGCCATACCGGTCACGTCGACCTTTCCGGTCTCGTGGAGCAGCGCCCGGAGGTATCGAGCGGCCAATGGCTCGTCTTCAACGATCACGGCGCGAATGAGGGTTGGATTCATCGTCCCGAGGATCGATCGCTGCCGGCATAAATGTTCACATTTGATAAAATGGCGTCAACCGATAGAGTGCGGTGGTCAATCGCATCCCAAAGCCCCGGAAGGGCGGCCGTCGTTAGCCAGGGATGGTCAAATCCCTGGACTTAGATCTGCATGCACCGCATTGCGCACAATTGCACAAAGCTATCGAACGATAACTCTGTCGTCATCCAGGGCATCAATCGCCGAAGGGACCAATATCTCACTATCTCGCTGAGACAATCCCTGCGAATGCTGGAACCCGTATCCGCGGCGACGCTCGTCGTCTGAAATCTGAGACGGAATATTCAGGCTGACTGTTGTTCCGTTGCCCTGGCTGCTGTCGATGGAGAGCGAGAATGCGCCGCCATAGAGACCTTTAAGGCGGCGATGCATCAAGCACAGCGCATGAGAGTGACGCCCATCGGCGTCGAACAGGCGGGACTTTATTTCCGGAGGGATTCCGTCTCCTGAATCATACACGGCCACAATCAACCGGCGCCCATTGCTTTCGGCGGAGATCCGGATGGTGCCGCCCTCGTTCCGAGATTGAATTCCGTGTTTGACTGCATTTTCGACCAACGGCTGAAGGATGAATGGTGGAACGAGAGCGTCCATCACGCCCGCCGCGATCTCTTCCCGAACTTGAAGGCGGTCTCCAAGCCTCAATCCTTCGACATCGAGATAAGCGCGAACGACATCCACCTCTTCCCGCAGCGGAATCAACGAGCGCTCATTTTGGTCTAAACTGGCCCGCAGGAAAAGTCCAAGTCGCGCCGCTGCCTTTGGAACCGCCTTCGGATCGATGCGCGATAATGCGGCAATCGTGTTCAAAGCGTTGAAGAGGAAGTGCGGCTCCATCCTGGCCTGAAGCTCTCTAACCTCGGCCATCGCCGCCGCGCGCGCCTGCGCTTCCTGGCGGCGAACCTGTTGGATGACTAACAGCACGAGCGCAACGCCTAATCCCTGCATGAGAGCCGCGGCGTACACATCAGGGTTGGTGTTTTGCCACTGGCCCGCCAACAAGACACTGCCATCTCGCAAGAAACTTGTCACCACTCCGAGCACGAATCCGGTGTACGGACTAAGTGCAACCTCAGGACGCCGTCGGTGAATCATCCCGCCCGCCAAGCCTGCGGCAAGCATCGATGGACCGATCGCGAGAGGAGAGTACCCGTTATACGTGCATGAAATTACAGTAACCGCAAGTCCGATGACGAGTCCCACCCACGGCCCGGCGATCAATCCGGCGACAGCCGCAGACACAATCCTGATGTTGAGCGGCGTCTTCGTGGGAACGACGTATACCTCGGCAATACCCATCAACAGCAGAAAAAGCACTGCAGTCGCACGGTCGCGCGTACTTATTCTTCCGCTGCACAAGTTTCGAAACAGCCGCGTACGCGTCAATAGAAATGTCACTGTGACGAGCACACAAGCCTTTTGCAATTGCGCGATAGTTAGAAGCATGGCGGCATCCGTATTGATTTTTCGCCAATACGGCGAACAGTCTTTCTGTGAGCGGTCTAAGCGGCACATTGGGAGGGCGCGCTCCGACTAACTATGGTACCCCTTGAGGATTGACGATTGCTTTGCTATAATAACATATAGACGAGGTAATTGCAAAAGTCGCACTGCCGTCATGCTGAACGGAGTGAAGCATCCGCTTTTAGCCCGGCGCCGAAAGATCTGTGAGATCAAAAACAGATCCCCCGGTACGGGTCCGTATGGACTTCACTCCGTTCAGGATGACGGGATACGTACGCTTTGTCGAGTTTTGCAATCACCTCAGACATTTAGACTTTCACGAGATTAGCGAGGTGATCACCGAGTGCCAACCTATGGATATGAATGCACGGCCTGCCGGGAGCAGTTCGAGATAGTACAGAGGATGACCGATGACGCTTTGACCGTTCACGAGAATTGTGGCGGAACATTGCGCCGGCTTATGTATCCGGTGGGGATTGTTTTCAAGGGATCGGGGTTTCATGTAAACGACTACGGGAAAAACGGCAAAAAGGCGGGCTCCGGCAAAACGTCTGAGAACGCATTTGAGCCAAAGGCTGAAACCAAAACGGAGACAACGACCGAGTCCAAGGCTGATGCCAAAACCGAATCTAAAACCGAGTCCAAAACGGAGACAAAGTCCGAAACGAAAACTGAAACGAAAACCACGACCGCCGCAACGGACTAAACCGGCGCACCATAAACCCGGTCAAATCAAAGCCAGCCGCATAACACGCGGCTGGCTTTCTCAATTTGCCGGCGGATGAAGGGTTCGTTCAACCTTCATCCATTATTTTCCGGTTTCGATCATTAACCGCCCCGACTTATCGTCGAAGTTGATCTTCACGCTCAATGCGTCGCGGATGAAGGTCAGCGGGACGATGGTTCGCCCGCTGATGATATACGGCTTCCGTTCCATGGAAACGGTCGAGTTGTTGACGAGCGCGTTGGAATTCCCGATCTTGATCTCAATGTCCCGAGCGCTGTTCACGGCTTTAACCGTCTTCACTTCGTTGAACCAGTAGAGCCGTCCGCCCGTGTGTTCGAAGATTTGCCGGAACGGCGCGAGCTTGATACCGCTCTCAATCCTCGGCTGAACGTCGAACGCGATCCGGATTCCGTCGAATGCGACGTCGAATGCGCCGGAGCGCGGAACGATGATGGAATGCCCGGCGGGAATTGGACCGTCGTGCTTGAGGTTGTTCATCCGAGCAAGCTCTTTTGCCGAGACACCGGTCTTGCGGCTGATTGCGCCCAGCGTCTCACCCGGTTCCACTTTGAGCAGATCGCTGTCACGCTGGGGCGACACGATGGCGTAAAGCCCATCGGGGTTCCCCAGGCCGGGAAGCGTGTTCTTCGAGCGGCTGGCAATCGCCATGCGGCCCTTGGGAGCTGAAACCGCGCCGCCCATCAGCTTTGGCGCAGTAACGCGCGAATCGACCCTTGCATTGTTGGGAGTCACGTCCGGCTGAACGACTGCGGGGTTGGAGTTCTGCGCAAGCTTGTAAATGCGCGGATCGTTCGATCGGAGCGATTGCTCGTCTTTAGGCTTCGCCGAACTAATACGGAAATCGAGCGGTGTCTTGCCGGTCACGTCCGGAGAATTCCCTTTGGAGGCTGCCACTGCATCCGGTCGTACAATTTGCGCCTTCGCCGGGTTTTGGGCAGTCGTTTCCGGAGTCTTTGCAGCCGTTCGAAGATCCTCGATTTTGTCCTGCTTCTTCGTCTCCCCCCCGGAATTATTCACATTGACATGAACGGGCCGGGCTTTGGTGGGAGACACCGCTTCTGGGGATTGAGTCCAGGCTTCCACGATGTGCCAGCCGTTCATCACCTTCGTGGTGTCCCAGGCATACTCGTACGGCGGATAATTCTTCAGCACCTTGAGCTCTTTGTCCACGAAGAAGGTGACATACGGCCTCTGCCGCTGGATGTCCTGGTCCATGAATACTCGGATCGGAACGATTCCGTTGACCTGGATGCCGTTCTGCGGATAGGAGATGCGCACGGGGGCGTTCAGATCGAGCCCAGGAATTCGCAGCTTGGCCGTTGATGTCGCCGACTTGCCGTCCGGCCCGAAGGTCTTCACTTGCAAGTCATGGGATCCTTCGGTGAGTTGAAGGGTCTCAATCGAGAAAGAGATGACTCCTCGCGACTGAGCGGTGCTGATTTGCCTCTTGGCGATCAACGCTCCGTCGAGATAGAGTTCCACCGTATCGACCGAGCCTCCACGGAAGCTGACATCGACCGCTGCGCGATCGACGATGCTGCCGGGATCCGGAGTCAAGATGGAGAGTGTCATGCCGGTTTGAGCGCGCTGTGGAGCGGCTCGCGCAAAACCCGGACATGCGATGCCCGCCAAAGTGGCGACGGCAAGCACCAGCGCGCATGCCAACCTATTCATTCGAACGCCTCCCCTGCGGAGCGAATTCATGCGCTCCGTTCGTGTAGTTTTAGCTTGATGGCGTCTTACTGCAGATTGCTTGAATGAGGGAAATAAAGGAGCATTTCATACTAACACAACAGACCGCCGCTGTCAACCCGGTTTGAGGTCTTTTTTCGAATAAACGATATGATAATCGCAGATCGTAAGTGCCAATTCCAATCGCGCACAACTGAACGCGCATAACTATTTTGGTTTTATGGGCTTTTGTGTGGGCGCCATATCAGCCGATTGCAAGTGGGGGACCGCGGCGACCGTCATCCCTACGGAATGACGTAGCTGCCGTATCTTCACGGTACGAGCCACACAAAAGACCATAGCTTCAATTCACCGTGATTCCGTTCACGTTGAGTGCGTTTTTTTGTGTAATCGATATATAGATCGTAGTCTGTCGGAGAGGTTCAAAACCGCCTCCATTGTCGAGCCAGTCCCACGGCTCGGAGGTCGCGACAGTTGCCATCTAAAAAAGAACGAACCTACGGCTTAAGGTCGTACAATTCGCCATACTTCGTTTTGAGATAATCGACGTAGTATTTCGGCGATAAGTCTTCGCCCATCGCGCGCTTGATCAACTCCCCAGGCTTTAGCCTGCGAGCCTGGTGGTGTACGTTTTCACGGAGCCAATCAAGCAGAGGCTCGAATTCTCCGCACTCGAATAACTTCTCAACATCGGGAACGGATTTGCGCACGGTCGACCAGAGTTGCGCCGAAAGAAGATTTCCAAGGGCGTATGTCGGGAAGTATCCGATCAATACGCCTGCCCAGTGAACGTCCTGGAGTATTCCGGACGAGTGGTCCGGCGGCGTCACGCCGAGGTATTCCTTCATTCTGGCGTTCCATGCCTCCGGTGCGTCTGTGACGGCGAGCCGGCCCGACAGCAGCTCCCGTTCCATCTCGAACCGGAGCATAATGTGCAGGTTATAGGTCACTTCATCCGCTTCGACCCGGATAAATGAAGGCTCGACGCGGTTGACGGCACGGTGAAACCTGTTCGCGGAGTACCCGGACAGAACCGGAAACGCCTTCTTCAGCTTTGGAAGGACAAAACTTATGAACGGCAGGCTGCGCCCGACCATATTCTCCCACATCCTGGACTGGCTTTCGTGGAAACCCATCGAGGCCGCGCCGCCCAGGGGCGAGTTATCGTACTCGGCGGGAATTCCCTGTTCGTAAAGCGCGTGCCCGGCTTCGTGCAGCGACGCATAGAGCGCCATCTCCAGAGACTTCTCGTCGAAACGCGTGGTGATGCGCACGTCATCGCGCGAAAACGACGTACAAAACGGGTGCGCAGCCTGGTCCTGCCGCCCGCGTGACACGTCATATCCGATTGCCTGAACTATCCGCAGCGTGACCTCGTTCTGCACGGCGGCCGGAAACGGTCCGGCAGGAAGGCTCCGGTCCTTGTTTGCGTCTTTGGCGCTTATTGCCCGGGTCAATTCGATGAGGTGGGGCTTCAACTCCGAGAATATCTTCTCGACCGCTGCGGTCTTCATGCCCGGCTCGAAGTTGTCCAGAAGCGGATCGTAGAGGTCGTCTTCGTATCCCAGGCATTCCGCCACCTGCCTCGTCAAATCGAACGACTTCTTTAACGAGGGGGCGAATGCCGTAAAGTCGTTATCGGCCCTCGCCCGCTTCCAAACACCTTCCGTCACGGTTGCGTGGCTCGAAATCTCGCCGGCAAGCTCGGCGGGCAGTTTGATCGCTTTATCGAAATCGTGCCGCACGTTGCCGGCAAGCCGCGCCTCATCGCTATCCAAACTGAAGCCCTTGGCCTCTTCTTCCGCGGCTTCGAGCAGCGCGCGCGTTTTGTCCGAGGTAAACTGCGTGTGCGAAAGCCGGGCCAAGCAGCCCAACTGATCGGCTCGAGCCTGAGCGCCGCCCGGAGGCATATTGACCTGAACGTCCCAATCCAATACAGCCATTGCGTTCCGCAGGTGGCCGATTTCGGCGGCGTGAGCTTTGAGCGATTCGATTGCGTTGGGCATATTGTCCCCTAAGAGTGAAAAATTGCAGATTGACAAGCGGTCGGGGCAATGTACCCCGCGGGAAGCGGTCTGTCAAGTATAATCGGCGGATGCCAACATGCTACAGCATCGTTCCGTGACAAGGAATTGGGAATGCTTTTCGATTGCGTTTAGCACTGTCGCTCGGCGATAACCGCCGGATATATCTTAGGCGCGTTTTCGATCTGTGTCAAATTGGGAATGCCTGCACTTTTGCCGCGATTATGGATCTACATTCGACGGAACCTGCCATAAAGATCACCAATCTCACGCGTAAATACCGGCGCGGAGGGGGAATCTGTGACATCTCGATTGCCGTCGAGCCGGGAGAGTGGGTCGCCGTGTTCGGGGGGAGCGGAGCCGGCAAATCGACTTTGCTCAAGTGTGCCGTCGGAGCGCTCGCCCCGGATGATGGTTCCGTCTCGATCGCCGGGCGCGCCCCGCGCCGCGCGAAATCGATGCTCGGCTATGGCCCGGAGGATCCCGCATTCACCCGGATCGCCACGCCTCACCTTGCCCTTTCTCGGGCGGTCTCCCGGCGTACGGTCCCTTCGTCGCGCCGATCTGCCCGGATCGTGGAGATGCTGGAGCTTTGCGGTCTTTACTCCGTGCGCGATCGCCCTGCCCGCGAGCTGAGTTCAGGGGAGCAAAACGCTCTCGCGATTGCGGCGGCAATTGCGCCACGACAGACGGTGATTGTTCTGGACGATCTCATTTCTAAGGTTCCGCCGCCACAGCAACATAAATTCTGGGAGTATTTTGACATCCAACGCGACCGGCATCCATTTTCCCTGCTGTTCGCGACCACGTCTTCCGAAGATGCCGAACGGGCCAACCGGGTGGCGATAATCGATGAAGGCAGGCTGCTCGCTCTGGATACGCCTGCGGAGCTTCTCGCCCGATGCGCTGTGGACGAAATCGTCATCGAGCCGGCCGATCCGGCGGCGGTCCAGCGAACGCTGAGAGGAGTATTCGACGTGGAGATCGCTCCGAGCGGAAAGGGAATTCGCTTCTCAACCAGAGATGGCGAAGCGGCGGCAGCGCAGCTATTGCGGCATCCTCCGGGAAGCGCCGGCGCAATGGCTGTGTATCTAAAGCCGCCGACCTTGTGGGATGTATTACAAACTCTGCGAGCGGGGAACCCCATGGCCGGTAGGTGATTCACAACCATCGCAACCGCTAAAAGCGTGATGAAAAACCATCTTGAGCGCCTGGCGAATGAATTCGCGGCTCTGAAA
>JBGPOG010000097.1:0-10389 GCA_041487935.1 Chthonomonadia bacterium
CCTGGTTTCGTGAATTGCTGTTGCGGCCGGGACCTTACGAAAGCATTTCGATTACTTCCAAAACCATCGGGAACGGCACGTCAATCGAATCGCCGAATGACCTATCATGGGCGGATATGGCGCGATTGAGCGAGCGAGAAATCATGGTCGATTCAAGCAATCAGGAAGGATTAACGGCGACTAAAAGCGTTTTCTCCCTGGATCGTCGCAAATATGTCTTGATCCAATACTAGCGCGGGTCACCAATTCAAATGGACGCAAACGTTATCGCAATCTGTAACAGTTTGCGGATCCTTCGCTGATGTGTCGCCGCATGATTTGCCTTCTAATCATCGACGATGATAGCGCATGATTCTACAAGCGTAAGAGTAACCGTGGGCTTGCCAAATCTATCTGCCGGACGTCCGTCGCGCCAGTTTGCTCAGCGCCGCTGACACGTTCAAAAGCGCTCTTCCCTGATGGTACGGGTCCTTCCACTGGTCGCTCTTCGGCTGGTTTGGGATGAGGCTGCCTTCGCGAGTTACGGATGAGAGCCAGCCTCGGTTCTGCCGGTCCACCTGGCGCTTCGAGATGAACTCCCACTGTTTGACGAATGCTTTCCAGTAGCGCGGGGTCTCTTTGCCGTATTTCTCGTGCATCAGCAGCAGCGCGTTCAGGCCCTCGGCTTCGGTCCACCAGACTTTGTCCATCCCGTCCGCCGGGCCTGCTACAGGGCCGTGGTCGTAGAAGCCTCCGTTTCCCTCGTCCCAGCCCACCTTCAGCGCGTGGTCTACCAGATTTCGGGAGGCGCTCCAGGTTTTCCGGTCGTTCGGTTTGCCGAGTGCGGTCGATGCTTCCACGAGCAGGTAAGCCGCCTCGATATCATGGCCGAAGGAGTCGCTGCCCGGCACGGGCTTCCAGTCCGGCGCGAAAAAGAGGTTCAGGAAGCCAGGCTCGGAATAGACCTTGTCTCGAATGATATGGAAGACCTCGTCCAGCCGGCGGCGGACCGCGGGATCCGGCCAAACCTTGTGCAGCTCCGTGAAGGCTTCCAGCAAGTGAATGTGGGTATTCATCGACTTACGGCCATAGACCGTGCCGATCGCGTCCGAGCGGTTCGAAGCGGGCGATTCCAGGATGGGCTTTCCGTCGCGGGTCAGCGCTTCGTAGTAGCCGCCGTTCGCGGTATCATGCGCGTGCGTGTCCAGCCATTGGAATCCGCGTTTTGCCAGATCGAGAACTTTCGCATCGTGAGTAGCTTCGTAGCCTGCGGCGGCGGCATAGATGCCGAACGAGATTCCGTATACGTGCTTCTCGCCGCCGCGATCCGGCGTCGGCTTGCCGGTCTGAGCGTCGATCTGCCAGAAGAACCCGCCCTGCTCGCCATCCCACATTTTCTCGCGGAGAAAGTCGAGGCCATGCTGAGCATATTCGCGGTATGTCCCGGCCATCTCGGGATACTTCTTGGAGGCGGCGGCCGCGGACCATGTCAGGCGCGATTGATATACTATTGAGCGCTGGAGCTTAGGTTCCCTCGGCTGCCATCGCTCGTCGAAATTCTCCTGGAACCCTCCGTTCGTTACATCCACCGAGCGCGGAAACCACTGCGACAGAATCTCGCGCTTAAGATTCGACTCCACCTCGCCGGTAAGCTGACGGTATGCAGATGCTCCGGGATCCGCTTGTTTCGAGCTTCCAGCGGCGACGGACACGTTCGAAACAGCGACTGCCATGGCAGAGATCATCATCATAAGTCTAATCCGGTCACTTGCGGTGGCGATCATGGTAGATTGTGCTCCCTTCCCCACCTGTGTTTCGCGCTCCGACTGTAAATTCCCTTGCCGGCATCGCGTCGCCGGGGAACAGGCGACCTCCGCAAAGGCCAATCCGTCTAATCCTCGCCGAGCGCGGGGTACAATGAGCCATAATCCGCGAGCCACGGTCCAAACCTTGATCCAGGAGCCACTCAAGTGAGAATAGCCATCATTCCGATCGCTGCGTTCTTAGCACTGGTACTCTCTTCCGCTGCAATTCAAGCTCCCCCTCAAACCGCGCTGATCGTGAATCGGATGAGCGGCGCGTACAGGTCGCTTCAGTCGTTCCAGGACTCTGTCTCAATCACGCGCAAGATCGGGCAAAGAGAGTTCGCCGCAAAGCTCACTCTGGCTTCTCAAAGGCCCAACAAGTATCTTCTTGAGTTGAAGGGCGAATACCTTAACACGATCGTCGCAAGTGACGGTACGACACTGCTTGCCATCCGGCCGGACCGAAAGGCCTATACCAAGGCTAAAGCGCCCCTATTGCTGACCAAAGGAGATTTCCTGAGCGGCGTAGACATGCCCGCAATGGGCGCTCGGATCATCACCCAGCTCCTGACGGCAACCGCGCGCGAAGGTGAGATTGGAAACCTCCTGAACAACGCGAAGGTGGCCGGGCCTCAGGGGTTCGGCAATAAGCTCGCGTATCTGCTGACCGGCCATCTTGCCGAAGGCGCGGAAGTCAGAATCTACGTTACGTCCGACGATTACCTGGTACGGCGCGTGGTTGTGCTCAATGAGGGCTCCACGATATGGCAGGAGAACCACGAAACGATCCAACTCGATAAAGAGATTCCGTCAGACTTTTTCACGAAGTCGCTGCCGGATGCCGCACGGATCGTCGCCAGCCTGCCTCCGCTTGAGAAGCCAGAGGACGTCGCAGCGATCGAAGACGAAAAAAATCCTCTGCCGGAGGACGATTCCGAAAGCGCTCTCAAGGCGAAAATCACTCGCGGCAAGGGCGTATATCAGGGCGCGGGATGCAATCGCTGTCACTCCATCGCGGGACGGGGAGGACAGGTCGGGCCTGATTTGAGCCAGGAAGGCGGCGATCCATCACGGACAGTAGAATGGATCGCCGCTCACATCAAGAACCCGAAGACGCATTCGCCGGGATCCAGTATGCCATCGTTTGCTCAACGAATTACCGAGCGGAACATTCAGGCGCTGGCGGCGTATCTCGCAAGCATGAAATAACCCTTGACTATGATAGTTCACGATGCCTGGGTAGGGGCGAAGCATTCGGGATACAAAGTTCGCGAGTATCGACACATCCGATCGTCCGAATGCTTCGCCTCTACAGACGGCCGGTTTGCGCTTCATTCGATTTCCGAACCTTTCGACTTAATTGGCGCGGGCGTAAAATGCACCTCAATCGAGCTTCATTGTTCGCATTGCTTGCCGCGTCCGGTCTGATCGGCACTGCTGCGCCAACATCCAGGGCTCCGCAAGGTGCGTGGCGAGACGCGCCGCATTGGAAGGCGGAGCGGCTTCATGGCAACCCTATCATTACCCCTCAGACCGACCCCAGCATCGGCGCGAACATCAATGGCCCGTCCCCGATCAAGGTCCCATCCTGGGTCTCTAAACCGCTTGGGCGCTATTACCTCTATTTTGCGGACCATAACGGCAAGTACATCCGGTTGGCTTATGCTGACCGGGTGGAAGGATCGTGGAAGATATTTCAGCCCGGAACGCTCCAGTTGAAAGATTCTTATTTCACGGATCACATTGCGTCGCCCGACGTGATTTTAGACGAAGAGCATCGCCAGTTCCGAATGTACTATCACGGTCTCACGCCGGAGGAACGCTCCCAGCACACGCGAGTCGCAGTTTCACCCGACGGCCTGGCGTTTACTGCCCTGAAAGAGCCCGTCGGGCCCGGCTCGGCCTATTGGCGGCTCTTTCGATACAAGGGCTGGTGGTATGCGCTGGCAATGCCCGGGAAGCTGTTTCGGTCGAAAGACGGTTTGACTCCCTTCGAAGCAGGACCGCAGTTATTCCCCGCGAGCCCGACCCAGGTTCACAATGCCGTCTTGTCAAGAGGTGATGCGCTGACGGTATTCTATACCCGCGCAGGGGATACGCCCGAACGAATTCTTTACTCGGAAGTCAAGCTGGGTCCGGACTGGGCCCAGTGGAAGCCGTCACCGCCGGAAGAGTGTCTTGCTCCGGCAGAGAAATGGGAAGGGTCCGACTTGCCCCAGGAAGCGGGACGAATCGGGGCCGTGAACAAACCTATTCGAGCGCTGCGCGATCCGGCGGTAATCCGCGATGGCAAGCATGTCTATATTCTTTACGCCATTGCGGGAGAATCCGGGATCGCGATTGCCGAGTTGCGCCCAGAATAAGCAGCCGTCCGGGTTGTCCAAGCGCCAGTCACTATCGCCGAGTTCGGCTGTCTATAACGTATATGACGATTGCTCTCAAGAGGTGAGAGCTCATCAACAGGAGGCAAACCATGTCTGGAAAAGCCGGGGCGCTGCCCACAGTTGTCCCCGCAGTTATCCTTAGCTTGGTACTTGGAGGAGTCGGCGGATTCTGCTTGAGGTACTTCGTCGAGCCTCCGCGGGCCGGAGCGTCTGGCGGCGCCCGCGGAGGACCTGGCGGACCGGGAGGAATGGGCGGAATGATGGGCGGTGGGATGGGCGGAGGAATGATGGGCGGAATGGGTGGCGGACAGCCGTCAAATTCGGCCGCCTTGTCGCGGCTGGTGCGCAACCTATCTACCGTGGAAAAGCTGCAGAACAAGGGCCTCACGCCGCAGCAATCCCAGGAGCTGCTCCCGGTTCTCAAGAAGATACAAACCGCCGACAAGCTGCCGGACAAAGATTGCGGCGAGTTGGTCGCTGAGATTGAAAAGGTCCTTTCGGATCCCCAAAAGGATGCGCTCAAAGAGATGCAGCCCCAACGCGGCGGAGGTGGTGGCGGCGGAGCGCGCGGCGGTGGAGGAGGCGCTGGACCGCGGGGCGGTGGAATGGGTAGCGGCGGAGGCGGCGGGGGTATGCGAAGCGGCGGGATGAGCGGCATGATGGGCGGAATGGGCGGCGGCCGGCAGGATCCGGATCGCCCGTTCGCGTCGGAACGGAACAAAAAGTCGCTGGAGGACCTGATCGGCTCAGTCAACGGCGGAACTGGGAAGTAGAGTCTGTCCGGCAGTTTGTTACACGACGGTCCCGGTCGCGTCTGTCAGCGAATGGCAATGCCCGCGCAAGCCGCAGTTGCCAGGACCACGGCGACCGGAACCTTCTTGCTCATTCCAAGCGCAATGCTTAACAGCGTAATCGTGATGGTGAACGGGCTCAATCCCGCTCCTTTGAGCAATCCGAACAGGAAGGCCACGAATATACCGATTACGGCAAGGCTCAATCCAGTGACGAAGCCGTCGACTTCGGGGCGGCCTTTGATGCGGTCATAGACTCGGTCGACTGTAATTACGAGCAAAGGTGGGATGCAGATCGCAACGAAGGCTAACCCCGCACCAAGCAGCCCGGCCGTGAGGTAGCCGAGACTGATCACCCAGAGACCGTTTGGTCCCGGGGAAATCTGTCCGATTGCAAGCGATTCGGCAAACTGTGAATCTACCGCCCAGCCGCGATCGATGAAATCGCTATGAAGGATCGGAACGTTGCCAAAGCCGCCGGTGGAGAATAGCGAAGCCCGAAGAAGGATTAACAGGTAGACCACCGGTTTCATAGGGATTGGCTCCCGGTCGATTGCTTCGATCCGATCAGCTTCAACTGTGCGAACCCGCACAGGACTCCGGAAACGCACAGAACCAATATCACCGGCTGCGCCCACACGACCACTGCCAGACCTGCGGCGATGGTCAGGACCACGCTCGTTAAGAGGCTCGGATTGCCCAAGCGGCGGCTTTCCTCCAATATGGGCCTTGCCAGATTGATTGCGGTTGCCAGACCTAGTCCAACCGTCGCCGGGACGACCCCCCTGAGCGCCGCCCGGACGGCATCCGTGTGCTGCACGCGCGAATAAGCGGCCGTCAATAAAACCGTAATCGCAACGCTCGGAAGCAAAAGCCCCAGGAGGGCGACGGCGATTCCTTTCGCGCCGCCGAGACGCTTGCCGATGAGGATGGCCAACGCGATCAGGTTGATCCCTGGAGCGATCTGGCACAACGCCCAGTCGCGTGTGAATTCCGCCTCAGTCAACCAGTGGTTGTTATCGACGACCGCTCGCCGAATGAGGGCCAGCGTCGCAATGCCGCCGCCGAACGATTGGATCCCGATGCTCACCCATACACGCAGTAACAACGATGATGATGGCATTGAACTTCGGTCATCTGATGTCATTAGCCCTACCCATTGCCTGGGTGCAAGACGCCTCTCAAACGCACATTGCGACACATTACGCCTTACGAGGCGCTGGAATTATTCCTATCAAGAAGACTCTCGAGCTCGTCGAGGAACCCGGCCTGTCCCGCGAGAATCTTCTGTCTCGCCAGGCTGAGATCGAACCATTCCGCGCGGTCTATCTCCGGAAACTCCATCTGATTGCCCGATCGCGGCGGCCATTCCATCGAAAATGTATTGCTGTGAATAGCTGCCGCGTCGAGATCACCTTCAACTGCCCAGATGCTAACCGGCTTGCCGCCGGACTGCTTTCGCGGCGTTAGCCGAAGGAATTCACCGGCGGGCCGGAATCCCGTTTCCTCCTCGAATTCGCGTTGTGCGGCCTGTAATGCGTCTTCGCCTGATTCATACTCCCCTTTTGGAACCGACCACGAACCAAGGTCCTTCTTGGCCCAATAGGGTCCGCCGGGATGAACGAGGAGGACCTCCAATACCGGTTTTCGGCGGAACATCAGCAGACCTGCACTGAGCTTGCCAGACATGGATCTCTCCCTTGCTTTTGCGCGATCCTGACGGCAACGGCGCGCAGCTTTACCGGGACCGGCTGGAATCGCAATGGCCGAGAAAAGAAGGCGGCAAAATAGCGATGTATTCGCGGACGTTGGACCAGCAGGCGTTCATGCAGTCTTGACCTTCATCGCCCCTTGGTACCATTCCTTTGAAATCAGCCGGTCCAATATCGGCGAGGTGGTGAACGTCGTCACGACGGCCATAATGACCAGCATTGCGAAGAGTGTCGGGGAGATTACGCCGAGGTCCAGGCCGACGTTGAGGACGATAAGCTCCATCAAACCCCGCGTGTTCATCAGAATCCCAAGCGCCGATGAGTCGCGCCAGCTCAAGCCCGTGAGCCGTGCCGCGATCGCCGTCCCTCCGAACTTGCCCGCGAATGCCACCAAAACGATCAGCCCGCACGTTAGCCACTGAACGCCGGCGATCAGTCCGATTTGGGTCCGCAATCCGGTCAAGGCGAAGAAAGCGGGAAGCAGCATCACGACCACAAAATCGTTCAGCTTGTCGGTAAGAACGTGGGCTGCGCGCGAATCGTGTGGAACTACGGCGCCGAGAATGAACGCGCCGAACAGGGCGTGAATTCCAATAAATTCCGTGGCCAGGCACGAAAGCAGCAAGCTGATGAGGGCGACCGCCATCAACTGTTGGCCGGGAGCCTCTTCATGTTCGCACCAGCGAACGAACCTCGATGCCAGCGGCCGGATCACGAAGAACATTCCGGCAATATAGATCAGCGTCAGCGCGGCTGTCAGCACTGCCCCTCCGAGGCGCGAATGCACCACGCCAACAACCAACGCGAGCAGGCACCACGCGGAAACATCGTCGACCGCCGCGCAGGTCAGTGAGATGGCGCCCATCCGGCTGCGGTGTACCCCGCGATCCGTCAGGATGCGAGCCAGCACTGGGAAAGCCGTAACGGACATCGAAACGCCTAGAAACAGCGCAAAAGCGGTAAACGGCACATCGGACGTAGACAAGCGCGGATAGAGGTAGAGCGAGAGGATCGAGCCCAATACGAACGGGCAAACGATGCTCGCATGAGAGATCGCCAGGGCCGTGTGAGAGCGCTCGCGGAGCCGTGCGGTGTTCAGATCCAGGCCCACGAGGAACATGTACAGCACGACCCCAACCTGGGCGATGATCCCCAACGCCGGGATGACATAGTTTGGGAATAGAGCTGCCATTGCGCCAGGGACGAACCTCCCCAGAAGCGACGGCCCGAGCATGATGCCGGCCAGCACCTCGCCGATAACAGGAGGTTGGTGAATGCGTTTGCACAGCGCACCTGCAAGGCGGGCTGCAAGAATGACGGCGAACAGACCGAGCAGCACGTGTTCGAGCACGTTTGGCGGTGATTGTTCATTCGAGGTGGAGAATTTCGATGCACTCTGGGGAGCAGCAGCCGTCAAACCCGTACCTAAATGCCGGACCAGGAAAAACAACGCAACGCCAAGCGCAAGCATCACAGCGTATCCGAGCATCACGCGTCCGCTGGGAGGCGGCGACTCACTGAGGCCAGGACTCGATATTTCGAAGTCGGGTTGTAGAGGTCTTTGCAATTTGACATTCAATGCGGACTGAGGACGAACGCCTGTAGAGAACGGGCGGCGCCCGCGCACTACTTGAGTCTGATCGAATTCAAGTTTATACCTTCACCATTTCCGCGCGCATCTGGTCCATCGGGCCGAAGACCTCGCCCACTCGATCGTCGAACAAGTTGCCAATCAGCAGATCGGTCAAGTGCCCTTTGAAGCGCGGGTGTCTCTTGACGAACGCCCCAAAGCTGAAGCCGTCGTAATACTCGCAAACGAGCCTGCGCATCCGTTCCATACCATCGCGGAACTCCGGTCCCCATTTGCCGAGGTTTGCTCCGGAAGTGTCGCCGGTCTCGAGCGCTTCGACAATCGCGTCCGCCGCCAACGAACCACTCTTGAGCGCCAGAAGAACGCCGGATGAATAGAGAGGATCGAGAAAACCATGGGCGTCGCCGACCAGAACCCAGCCGTCGCCTGCCCATTGACTGGCCTTGTAGCTGTAGTCTTTCGTCGCGTAGAACCGGTCGCAGCGCGTTGCACCCGCGATCCTTCGCTTCACTTCGGGACAGTCTTCCACTTCATCGAAATAGATGGTTTCGTGGTCGCGGTTGCCCGCAAACAGGTCGTCGAACGATCGCACAATTCCCACGCTAAGAACGTCGTTATGGAGCGGAATATACCAGAACCAGCCCTTCTTGCCTTTGGTCTGGATGACCATCGTCGCGCCTTCGTCGCGGCCTTCGTCGCGAAATGCGCCTTTCCAGTAGGTCCAAACGGCGCCTTTTTTCAGGTCGCTGTCCTTTTCCAGAAGGTCGAACTTGTTTGCAATCAGCGCGCTCTGTCCGCTCGCGTCGACGACGACCTTCGCATGGATGTCTTCCCGTTTGCCGTCCTCAAATTGCACCCGAGCTCCAGTGGCTCGGCCACCATCGAAGAGCACTTCCCTAACTCGCGCGCCTTCGTGTACGTCCACGCCGTGTTCCCGCGCGTTGTCCAGCATCAGCTTGTCGAATTCGCTGCGGAGCACCTGCCAGGTGTCCGAGCACTCGTGGTCGTTGTGGTCGCGGAAGTAGAATGGCTCCGACAGTCTGCCGCTCTGGCCGACGAATTGGACCGAATACTTCCGCACGAACTGGCTGTTCTTCATCTTCTCCAGCATGTTCAGCCGCTTTAGCACCCAGTACGTATCGGGTATCAGCGATTCCCCAATATGGAAGCGAGGGAACTTCTCGCGCTCGAATAACTGAACCCTATAGCCCTGCTGGGCGATGAGCGTGGAAGTTGTCGATCCGCCAGGCCCGCCGCCGATCACGATTACGTCAGGCTCTGAATGTGTTTTGTTTGAGACTGCGGTCATATTGCGATTCTCCGTCTATGTGTTTCATCGCCAGTTGCCACCCGGAGGCTCGTGCGGCTGGCGCGCTTTTCGAAGCAGGTCCGCTAACTGTTGCAGCTCTTCAGCATCCAGATGGCCAAGCTGGCGCCGGTGGCAGGCGCGTACTTCGCCAGCCATTGCCGTGAGGAGTTCCGATCCTGAATCGGTTATGCCTATATGGACCGTTCGGCGGTCGTCGGAGGGGCGTTCGCGAACGATCAACCCGCGCTCCGAGAGTCTGTCCAGCAGGCGCGTGATGTCTGGAGCCCGCGAAACCAACCGCCCCGCCAGGGCGAGCGTCGGCACTTTTTCAGGACGTGCAGCCTGCAATAGGCGCAGCGTGTTGTACTGTTGGGCGGTTAGGTCGTAGCGGCTGAACAACTCGTCCTCGTGCAGCCGGAGCCGGTCGTAGGTCCTCCAAAGATTGAGATAGGCTTCCTGCTGTGGGGAGTCGAATCGGAGTCCTTTTCCCTTTTTTACGATGGCCGCCGAAGACATGGCTCTATAATACATGTTGAAACAAAAATTGTCCAGACAATTTAATTCAAGTAACTGTTCAGGCTTGGTGAGAGCGAAAAACGGATTCCTCACTCCGTTCGGAATGACGGTTCCGCTTATCGGTCGTTCGAAGCGCGAGATGTCGTCATTCCGAGCATTTTACCGCGCCTAACGCGGCGTTGAGCGTAAGAAACTGTCACAGCCCCCGTCATCCCGTAGGGATCTGCTTTTGAATTTGCAAGCTGACATTCGTGTACTAAACGGTGAAGTTTCTTAGGAACGGAGTGAGGAATCCCGCTTAG
>JBGPOG010000098.1:0-10359 GCA_041487935.1 Chthonomonadia bacterium
AGCACCCTTCCCAAGACAACGGCAGTTCAGCGCGGAAGCACTACAACGCAGCGCTCACGCTTCGCCCGGACCTAGCGCCTCAAATTCGGTTATTGCATGCACTAACCTGGGACAGGCCGGGTTACATGAAGCCCGAAGAGCTCGCAAGGCTCAAGTCACAGGGCGTCGATTGGCCCGTTGACAAGAGAAAGATGCCGGAGAAATCAATTGCAGAATGCAAAAAGCTAATCCAGGACTACCCGGACTTCGTTCCCGCGTACGAGCATATCGCCGACGACTACGAATGGCCAATTGGAGACAAACCGGCGGCTAAAGAGTACCGGGCCCAAGCCGCGGAGATAAAGGCAAGGTTGCAGCAAAAGGCGGGTAAATAAGCGTCCAAGCCGTTACAGAGTTCCCGACGAGGTTACCCTCAGGCTCCGTCGTCGCCTGCAACAGCCACCAGCGCCACGAGATTTGGCCGCTTAAGCCGATAGCAACAAATCTTAGAGTTCGGAGAACAACAAAACGAAGAAATCCACCCAGGCCTTGCTCTTGATTGCTGCCGCCGCTCTTGCCTATGGGCAATCCAACAAACCGCCATCCAGGCCGGCATACTCTATTCCGTACGGGGCAATCCGAATGTCGTTACTTTCTGACTTTGCGCCCGACCATCTTAGTTCCGCATGTGAGCTTCTCAGGAGCCGCAAGGTAACGGAGTCTGCGCCTATCTTCGAAAAGGCATACTCAGCAAACCCCAGAGACCCGGCAGTGTTTCTAGGTTTCGCTCAATCCAACCGCACCCTATGGGCAAATGAGATACAAAGATTGGCGGCCAAAACATCTCCAACTGGCCTGGAAAAGTTCAAGCTTGGGCTGCTGCTGCTTTACCAATGGGGGTCGCAAACAGGACCCGGCCTACGCAATGTCAAGCTGCTCGCACGAATTGCGACGCTGCTGCAAGACGCGTGGAAAGGTAACCACCACCCGGTGGTAGGCATCGTTTTTCTCGAAGCATGTGCTGTGTGCTCGATTGGGGGTCAGGTTACGAAATCCGTGTACGACGTGTTGATCGCAGAACTGGCTGGAGATGAATCATATCGCCATTATAGGCTCGCCGGAAAGAACGGGTGGCGCGATCAGCCTCCTCCGGCAGAGCTCGTTCAGCGCCCGGCTCGCCGCCCGCTTGTCGGTGTTCTCAAGGATCTATGGAGCGAAAGCAATGCAACCTGGAGATTCGGCAAACTCAATGCGAGCGGTAAGTGGGAGTACACAGATGTGCCTGCGAGTACGGAGCTATCGCGCCGAGCAAGCTATTTGGACAAGTGGATTCAAGCGCTAAAGAAGGCTTAGTCCCGGCCACAATTAGCCACAATGCGAGTGTCGGTTGCCGCTGAGACATTGGTCGATCGAGATACGGAATTGTTATTGTTAAGGCTCCATCGGCTGAAAGGAAAGCTAACCGTGAGACCATTCCACCTGTGCCTGTTCATTGTGGCGACCTCCGCATTGATCGGGTTGAGCTCGTGCAGCGGGTCTCAGCCACCAGGCGTTCCGGCCCAGCAATTGGCCGAAGCCCACCCTTCCTGGAATGGTTTGAAGATCACCTCCGCTCGCCCGGGCGACAAGCTTCCGGACATTGCCATGAAGTCAATGAACATGCACATCTGGGAATTTGAGACAATGCTTCCCGATCCGCAGCGGTTCTGGAGCTGCAATATTCAGGGGAAGGTTGCGGGGAAAACCATAGTGCTCAGTAATTTGGCAACGGGGATGCCAGTGGGCGCAATGCGCAACGACCCTAATCGTCACCTTACATTAGCGATGTTTCCTGAGGGCGACTCATGGTTCAATGCTCCAAAGGTGAGGTGCATCCTTGCCATCGACAGTAGCGGGGCATTCTCAACTGAACACGACAACCCTCTTCGAGGAGCCAAGATGATGGCAAAGGACCTTCCCACGCTCCTTCCTGACGGCTCGTTCCGCCTGATGTGGGGCAGTAAGCAGACGTCAGTCAGTTCCGCGGATCCCGACATCGCCGTCACAGTAACGTTCGCGGTCAAGGTCATCAAACCGTCACGGAAATAGCTCGGTGTCAAAGCGTGGCTGCAACCAAAGCCTGGAGAACAATACCGCGGCCCCTACAGAATTCCCGACGAGGCTACCATCAGTCCCCCGTCGTCGTCTGCAACAGCCACCAGCGCCCCAAGATTCGGCCTGAGGTCGCAAAGCTCGGGCAAAAAGGGGGATCCCAATGTCAGAAGCGCAGTCGAAAGCGCATCCCCATCCGTCGCGGAATCGCAAACGACCGCCGCCAGGAGCGCTCCTTGAACCGGCCGGCCGGTGCGCGGGTCCAGGACGTGGCCGAATCGCGCTTCGCCTTCGGTGAAGAACTTTCCGTGCACGGCGGACACCGAAAGCGACCTGTCCACCAGTGGGACAACGGCCAGGTGGTTTGCGGCATCTAACGGGTCCTGAATGGCGACCTGCCACGGAGTTCCATCCGTCTGGCCGCCGACGGCCTGAACGCTGCTGGTCCCGCCGTGGATAAGCGCTCCGCCGACCTCCGCATCCCGGAGAATCTCCGCGGCCTGCTCCACCGCATACCCTTTGCCGATCGCCCCAAGGTCGATCGTCACGCCTTCGGCAAGAAATCGAACGGTCAGATTCTCAAAATCCAATTCCAGAAGGTGCATTCCGGTGATTGCGCGGGCGGCGTCGATCTCTTCGTTTGAGGGCGTGCGCCCGCCCTCTCCGGTGAAGCCCCAGGCGCCGAGCAGCGGCGCAATGGTGATGTCGAAAGCGCCGGAGGTCTCTTGGGAAAGCTGTTTCGCCCGCTGGAGTAGAGAGAACAGGCGGCCATCTACCGGGACGGGTTCATAGGCCGCGCGGGTATTGATAGTACGGATATCGCTGTCATCTCGATAGAAGCTTAGCTGCTGTTCCAGGAGCCCCACTTCCCGCAGCGCCTCTTCCGCCGCAGCCCGCAGATGTATTGCGTCCCCGCCCCACAGGGCGATCTCGAAACGCGCGTTCATCGCCCGGCAGCCGATGCGGTAAATTCTCTCAGACGGCGAGTTTCCGGCGTCCACGGTCACGTCGCCTCGGCCCGGTACAATGCAACCGTCCGTCGCAACACGATCTCCTCGAGGATTCTTTCAGCAGGCGCCGCCAGGATCAGGTCGCCTATCATAATAGGCGCGCCTCCGTTAATCAACTTGACAGCGTGAATTTGAAGGCGTTGCAGCCAGTTGAATTTCCGAAGGTAAGCGCGTTCATCGACCAACCGGATCTGCAATTTGGCCACGTGGCCGATGTCGTTCAGCTCGATGGATGCAATCTCTTGCCATCGCAGCCGTTTAGGCGCGCTTAACGGCCCGATATTGTGAACTAATCCCGCATCATCCACGACCAGCGCAGGTTCGCGGCGCAGGGCTTTTCGGGAAATCAGAACAACCGTGAGAATCCCGATGATCGTGCCCACGGTCTTAATCCGAACGACCTCTACATCTGTTCTTCTCCCATTGTCGAAATCGCGTTGTATGTAACGCGGGAAAGCTGCCAGGCAGACGAACAGAATCAAAACGGACGCGGCGAGTATTCGTTTCCAATGGAATGGAACGACGAACTGTGAGGTATCGCCGGACGCATGATTCGTAGGATCGTCTTGATTGGGCTCACGGCGGGCCGGATGTATGGTTTTCATCATCTTTCAGTACGCACTATCATCGGTCACGCGTCACAGATGCCGATTGATATGCCCGCTTCTTCGTTCAATGAGTGAAGCGGCTGAACGTTCATCCTAGACTCGCGACACTCATCTAACGGAGTTTGAACAAACCGATAAGTTGACATCACTATCTGCCCGCTATTATACTGGGGCTATGGCTTCTTCCGCTAACCTGCTGCCGTCCGCGCGCAAGAACTACAGCTCTCCGCTCGTATCAGGGTCACTCGCGTTTCTTGGTGAAACCTGGCAGCTTGCGGCGCGGGCATTTGCATTCATGTTTCACGGTCGAATCAGCGCGCGGCAGATGTTGATCCAGATGAGCGCGATCGGCGTGGGCTCGCTGCCCATCGTGATCGCCATTACATTCTCGACGGGCGCCGTTTTTGCCTACTATACGACCTCGGTCTTCGTTCGCTTTGGTGCGGTAAACTTTGTGGGTGGGACGCTAACCTATGGCTTCCTGAACGAGCTGGGGCCCGTGCTCGCCGGCGTTGCGGTTGCCGCCCGGAGTGGCGCGGCGATCGCGGCGGAGATCGGCTCGATGGTTGTAACCGAACAGGTCGACGCGCTGCGCGCGATGGCCGTCTCGCCGATCCGCTATCTTGTCGTGCCGCGGCTATTGGCCTGCATTCTAATGATGCCGGTTATCGCCCTCTTCGCCGATCTCGCAGGTGTGTTTGGTTCATACATTATGGCCGGCGCCCACGGCGTGCCGCATCAGGCGTTCATCGAGTCGACCCGAGCATTTGTCGGACCTGAAGACCTTGTGAAAGGTCTCGTGAAGACACTCTGGTTCGGGTTCACGATTGCACTGGTCGCCTGCCATCAGGGATTGCGGACGCGGGGTGGAGCAACTGGCGTCGGCCGTTCGACGACCGCCTCCGTGGTCCTTTGCGTCGTTTTCATCTTCGTCTCAGACTTCTTCCTGGCGCAAATGCTCCAGGGAGGCAGCGTGGGCCAAAAGTGATCGGCGTTACGGTTGAGCGGCTGGATTATTCCGTGCCGGAGAAACGGATTCTACATGATATCGACCTGGCGATTTCACCCGGCGAGATCATCGCGGTGATGGGAATGTCGGGTTCCGGCAAGACCACCCTGCTCAAGTGCCTGGCGGGCCTGATCAAGCCTTCCGGCGGGCGGATTCTGATCGAGGACCAAGACATTGTGCCGATGCCCGAAACCGAGCTCGACCACGTGCGTCTCAAGATCGGGTTGGTGTTTCAGTACGCCGCTCTTTTCGATTCGCTTTCCGTGTACGACAACGTGTCGTTCGGAATAGTCAATCACCGGCGCATCGCGCGAAAAGAAACCGACCGAATCGTTCGCGAGCGCCTTGCGGACGTAGGGATGGAAGGCACTGAGCGGCTGTTTCCTTCTCAACTGTCCGGGGGAATGCAAAAACGGGTCGGCCTTGCAAGGGCGCTCGCCATGGAGCCGAAGATTCTGCTCTACGACGAGCCGACCAGCGGCCTGGACCCGGTGATCGCAAAAAACATCGACGAGCTGATCGTTTCAACGCGCAACAGGCTTGGGATGACGTCGGTTATCGTGTCGCATGACATCGGGTCGATCTTTCGCATTTCGGACCGCATAGCGATGATCCAGGATGGGCAGATCGTCGAGGTGGGAACGCCGGACGAGATGCGAGCTTCTAAGAACGCCGCGGTTCAGGAGTTTATCGAGGGATTGTGAGGAGCACGGATGGAATCGAAAGCGGCAATCAAAGTGGGCGTAATGGTCCTGGCCGGTGCGGCTTTGTTCGGAGCCGGCTGGTGGTTCCTTTCTCACGGCTTGTACGGCATGACCCACTACCGCATTCAGGCCGTATTCAAGGATACCAAGGGCTTGCTGCGGCAGACGCCGGTTCGGATGAACGGCGTCACCGTGGGTGAAGTCGAGAAGATCGAGCTCTCCAACGATCCTGACACCCGATTATTGCCGGTCGTCACGCTCGCAATCGAGAGAAAGTACCATATTCCGAAGGACTCCACGATTGGCATCACATCGGGTTTGCTCATCTCGAATCCGCAAATTGAAATCCGGCCCGGCAAGCAGAATATCGCATTGGCAGAAAACGCTCGCTGGCCGCGGGACAAGGTCCAGGAACCGGCCGGCGGGCTGGCTCAAATCTCCCCGGAGGCCGACTCCGCCCTGAAGGAGCTGAGCGCGACCGTGAAGGAGATCCGGCCCAAGCTGGTAGCAACAATCGATGGCTTGCAGGGTATACTGAACCACGCGAATGGGGCCATGGTGAATCTGGAGAAGACCACGGCATCCGCAAGCTCGCTGATTGGCGATCCGAAGCTAAAGCAGACGATGCGCGCATCTCTCGACGATCTGCAGGCTATGTCCAAAGAGGCTCGCACGACGGCGAAGTATCTCGGGAAAAACCTGCGCGAGCTGGTCAAGCGAAATAGCGGGAAGTTCGATGAGCTGGCGAATAGCTCCGTAGACCTGCTCCAGAAGCTGGCGGACACGGTCGATGCGGCCCGAAGCGCGGTAACCCGGCTGACCGAGCAGGTGAGCGATCCGAGGATTCAGCAGTCGTTGCTGGAAACGCTCGACCTGGCAAAGACCACCATCGCCCGGTTTAACCAGATCGCATCGGATATCCACCAGCTTACGGGCGATCCATCGGTTCAAGGCGATTTCAAGGCGACAGTTACGACGCTGCGCGAAACTGCCGAGCAGGTCAAGCCGCTGATCGAGCGGGTGAATACGATCGTCGCGCAGATAAAATTGCCAACCGGCGGACCGCGATTTGGGATCGGTACACCCAGGCTCGCAATCGATCTATTGGGAAGAAGCAACCCGCCCCACTTTCGATCCGACGTGAGCCTGCGGGTTCCGATCGGAAAGACGAACGCGTTCAACCTGGGATTGTACGATTTCGCAGAGCGTTATAAGCTGAACGCGCAATACGAGACCATCCTTGGAAGCGGAGGGTCTTTGCGATATGGCGTCTACGCCTCAAAACTGGGTGTTGGAATGGACTGGCAGTCGGCTCCGTTCTCGCGGTTCGTGATCGATGCCTACGATCCGAACAATCTTAAGGTAGATGCTCGCGGGCTGTTCAAGCTGAATAACGACTTCGCGCTCTGGCTTGGAGCCGACAGCATCTTCAAGCACACGACGCCGCTAATGGGATTGCGGCTGCAAAGATGAGACTTTTGAAGGAGATAAGATCAGGATGAGGGTGATTTTACAACGCGACATACCCAAGCTCGGCAGATCCGGCGAGGTCGTTGCGGTTAAGGACGGGTATGCGCGCAACTACCTGCTGCCGCGCTCGCTCGCAGTAGCCGCAACCGGCGGCGCCATGAAAGAAGTCCAGGCGCGGACTGCGCGCGAACAAGAGCGCGGTGAAAAACTCCTGACGGGGGCTCAAAAGGACGCCGTTAAGCTGGAAGGACTGACGATAACCATCATCGGCAAGGTTGGGAGCGGGACCAAGCTTTACGGCTCCGTTACGGCACAGGACGTCGTCGAAGCTATCAAGCGCGAGCGAGGCGTGACCGTCGACAAGAGGCGTGTGGGCCTCGTCGATCCGATCAAAACCCTCGGCGCCTACACGATCCCGGTTCGGCTCCACAGCGATGTCTCAATCCCCGTAACGGTCGAAGTCACAACAGAAGCAGACCTGGAACGCCGAAAACTGGAAGACGCGAAGGCCGCCGCCGCCGCATCTGCTGCCGCAGCCGCGGTTCCCACCGAGGCCCCAGTCGTGGAAACCGCCCCAGTGGAGGAGGCTTCCGCTCCAGCACACGCCGTTGCCGAGCCTGCCGAAGTTGTCTCCAAGGCAGAGGCCGCCTCAGACGCGACCGCTGCACAGCCTGCTGAAGAGTCCGCGGACGACGAGGCGGAAACCGAAGAACCTGCCGAGTAATACCATCTGAAGGGTTCTCCGTGAGTTGATCCGTCCGAACGGAGCGGCATAGTAAACCGCGCGGCAACCCTGCGTTGTTTGAGATTCCGGGACCGCACGCCTGCCACAAGCCTAAAACGATCGAAGGGTTTAGTGACCGAAGACTGAGTGTCAAGTAAACCTGGCCCGTAGTTTATGTGAAGTCTCCTCGTTCCGTCATCCCGTAGGGATCCGCTTTTTGAAGTTAGTGAAGGCAACTTTAGCTGAAAAGCAGATCCCTACGGGATGACGGGGAGGAGTGACCGCGAAATAGTGTAAGAATAGAGCCGGCGTAGTACAAGTTACCCAGAAACCCAATAACCCAGCAACCCAACTACCCGCGAACCCGGAGCAACGCGCCATGGCGCTTGATGGCCAGCCTCCATACGACCGAATACCGCCTCAAAGCCTCGAGATGGAGCAGGCCACTCTTGGCGCAATGCTCATCGAGCGCGCGGCGATCGAAAAAGCCGGGGAAATCCTCAAACCGGAAGACTTCTATCGCGACGCGCACCGGGTGATCTTCGAGGCGATCCTCAGCCTAACTCAGCACGACGAGCCGGTCGATATTCTCAGCGTCCAGGAACAGCTTAAACGCCAGGACGTTCTGGAAAGCGTAGGCGGATCGCCTTATCTGGTTCAGCTCACGGATGCCGTGCCCACGGCTGCGAACGTTGAATACTACGCGCGGATTGTCGAAGAAAAGGCAATCCTGCGGCGGCTGATCGATGCTTCCAACGTAATTCAAGAGCTTGCACACTGCGATTACGATGAGATCACCGAAGTTGTAGATCGGGCGGAGCAGACGGTATTCGGCGTGGCGCGCCGTCGGATCGGGGCTTTCTTCAGCCCGATCAGGCCACTGATCGACCAGGCGTTCGAGCAGCTCGAGCTTCGCTCTGAGACTAAAGAGCCCATCACCGGCCTTCCCACGCCGTGGGACGATTTTAACTACATGACTTCCGGCCTGCAAAAGTCGGATCTGATCATCATCGCCGCGCGGCCATCCATGGGCAAGACGGCGCTGGCGATGGGAATCGCCCAGAACGTGGCCATCAAGAAAAAGTCGCCTGTCGCAATCTTCAGCCTGGAAATGGCGAAGGAGCAGCTCGTGCTTCGCATGCTCTGTTCTGAAGCGATGGTGGATGGCCATCGATTGCGGACCGGATACTTGGCCGATTCGGACTGGCGCAAAGTTGGCGAAGCCTGTTCCCGTCTCTCCGAAGCGAAGATGTGGATTGACGATAGCCCAAACATCTCGGTATTTGAGATCCGGGCCAACGCCCGCAGGCTGATGGCGGAGCATGGTCTCGATCTGATTGTCGTCGACTACCTCCAGCTAATGCGCGGAGTCCACCGCACCGAAAACCGCGTTCAGGAGATCGCGGAGATTTCTCGCGGTCTGAAGTCGCTTGCGCGCGAGCTTCGAGTGCCGGTGGTCGCTTTAGCGCAGCTTTCTAGGGCCGTCGAGCAGCGCCCCGATAAACGCCCCATGCTGTCCGACCTCCGTGAGTCGGGCTCGATCGAAGCGGACGCGGACCTGGTGGTTTTTATCTACCGCGAAAAGTACTACAAGCTCAAGGACGCTGTTGCAGTTGTGGCCGAAGAGGAAGAGGCCGAGAAGGATGCCCGAAGCAGCCGTGGAGAGCACAAAATCGAAGAGGCGGAGCTGATTGTGGCCAAACAGAGAAACGGACCGACTGGTAAGGTGAACGTCGCATTCCAGCCGGAATATCTGCGGTTTGATAATCTTACCCAGGAATACAGGCAATTAGCAGGCGGCCGGTAGCCGCGACGACCAACAGAGTCTTTTCGCGCCGCGGTTTGATCGCATGGCGTTTCGGAGAAGGCACTTGCGCATTCTAGTCATAGGCGGAGGCGGACGGGAGCATGCGCTGGTTTGGAAGCTGGCGCAAAGCCCCCACGCGGAGCGGCTCTATTGCGCGCCGGGAAACGCGGGCATCGCGCGCCTGGCAGAATGTATAAACCTCAAGCCGAACGACCTTGAGGGCCTCGCAAACTTCGCCGCAAACCAGAAGATCGATCTCACGATCGTAGGCCCCGAGGCGCCCTTGATCGCAGGCATTGTCGATCGCTTCGAAGCACGAGGGCTGAGAATCTTCGGTCCGTCCACAGATCCGGCGCAGATAGAAGGCAGCAAAATCTTCGCGAAGGACCTCATGGTTCAGTATGGAATTCCAACTGCCGAATTCTGGCGCTGCGATTCCGTCGAAGAAGCGCACGCGCGCATCCATACGGAGTTCACCTTAAATCCGCAACGTTCGTTGGTTGTTAAAGCGGATGGCATAGCGGCCGGCAAAGGCGTAATCATCGCGCAAACCGAGGAAGAAGCGCACACAGCAGCCGAACAGATGATGGTTCAGCGCGCTTTTGGCGATGCCGGTGATCGGATCGTAATCGAAGAATGTCTGACCGGCGAGGAGGCCAGCATCATGGCCTTCACGGATGGTGAAAACGTCGTCGCGATGCCGCCGTCACAGGATCACAAGCGAGTCTTCGACAACGACTTCGGGCCGAACACCGGCGGGATGGGCGCCTATTCTCCGGTGTCTGTTATCCCGCCGAATACGGCGGCGGAAGCCGTCGAAACCATCCTCAAGCCTGCCGTCGCCGCCATCCGCGAGCTGGGCATTCCGTACCAGGGCATTTTGTACGCGGGAATTATGGTGACGGAAGAAGGCTTGAAGACCCTGGAGTTCAACTGCCGCTTCGGCGACCCCGAAAC
>JBGPOG010000099.1:0-10348 GCA_041487935.1 Chthonomonadia bacterium
AGAAGAATGTGAATGAGTACAGCCGGAGTTCTGAAACCGGTAAGCATGGACAACTCCTGTAAGCGCATTGCAGGTCGAATGCGCTTCCGGCATGCGGAAGTGTGATCCGCCGGCGTCGCGCTGTAAATGCCTATTCCGTTGGAAGAAGAGGCGCGAGGAGTCGCTCCCAACCGCGAAATACTATCAGGCGAGCGACTATTCATCGCCGAGGCAGCGTCGTTTTTCCGCCGATTTGGGTCGTCACACCCCAGTATTGTTACTTGGTTTATGTAGGGGGTCAGAAACTGAACCCGCCCTGCGCGGCTTGCGTGCGCAGGGAGGGCTGGAAATAGAGGCGAGAGGAATGTCAGGGAGCGTACTTGAGGACGACGATCGCCCCCATCTTTTTCCCATTATCGGAAGAGCCGGCCACGATCGCATTGTCCTGCCGATCCACACAGACAGCAACAGCCTGGTCATCTGAATCGAAGGCGTTGTACCGGTCTCTCCAGAGAACCCGCCCGTCCGGGGCGCATTTCAGCGTGATAAAGTCATACTCCGTCCCGCCATGCTCTCTGCTTCCGGTGTAGATAGGGCCGGTAAAGAGGGAGTTGCCTCGACTGTCCACGCAGACCTTCTCGATCCTGTCACCGCCGTTGCCTGGCCCGTTGTAGCTCTGCCCCCACTCGATCTTCCCTTCGGGGCTGCACTTGCACCAGGCCAGATCCCAGGAACCGCCGCCGGCTCTGGCGCCGTCCGTCTGCCCGCTCAGATAGACATTGCCTTCCGGATCGACCGCCATGCCTCCGAACCGCTCGTAATAGCGCCGGCCCGCATCCCAGGTCCTGTGCCAGAGCGGATTTCCGAGGGAGTCGAATTTGAGTATGAGGAAGTCGTCCATGTTGTTGCTGTCAAGCGGGTCGCCCGAGTAGGACGTGCCTCCCACATAGACATTGCCCGCCGCATCGAGCGCAATGGCACGCCCATAATCGTGGCCGTTGCCGGGGCCTCCGTAACGCCGCTCCCATAGCCGCTCGCCGGTTGAGGAGTATTTGATCGTCATCACATCCCCGTTCCCGATACCGATGGATCCAGTGACATAGACATTGCCTTGCAGATCGAGGGCAAGCGCGCAGGCCTCGGTCGGCGTATCTCCGTCCGCTTTTTCGTGCTGCGCCCACCGCTTCTTGCCATCCGCCCCATAAGAGACGGTGGCCCACTCCATGACGGCTGTGGGCTTTTTGCCGAACTTGCTCTTCGCATAGGAATAGCCGGTGACGACCACATTCCCCTGCCGATCTACCGCGATGGCGACCGGACGTTCTTCGCCGTCATCCGGTCCATTATAGCGGCGGACGCCCACGCCGGAGCCGTCATCCGGCCAGGTGGAGGAGGGCTTTCCATCCGGATCGTACTTGACGATGGCGTAGTCCAGGCCGCAAAGATGAGTCAGCTTATTGCCCTTGCCGTTGTCCGAATCGCCCACCACATAGACATAGCCGTTATCATCCACCGCGATGGCCCGCGCCCGGTCCACGTCGTGGCTTGGTCCGTCATAGCGCCGCTTCCAGAGGATCTTCCCATTGGGATCGATTTTGAGGGTGAGGAAGTCCACATCTGTGTGGAGAGTATGTACAAATCCGGCTACATAGATGTTGCCCGCCGCATCGGTCGTCATCGCCTGCGGATCGCCGCCATCGGCCTCGTCCAGTTCCAGCCTGTTTCGCGCCACCCAGAGGACTTTCGGCACCGGAATGGCAGTCGAGGCATTGTCCGGGTGCGGTTTCTGCGAGTCCGTGAAATGTAGACGCTGCTTGGTTACGGGCCATACGAGCAATAAGAGAAGTAGAATCGACCCGGCAAGCGCCAGGGGACGGAGACGATGCAACGGAGCCGGACGGACCCGTGGAAGGATCGCGGCCGACGGGAAAGGATGCGCGGAAGCCTGGGTCTCTTGCGCGATGGTCAAAGACGACTCAATGGACTTTCCGTTGCCGATTCCATTGGTAAGGGAGGCGGCGCGAGCCTGTGCGCTCTGACGCAGCGATTCCATCAACAGGCGGGTGGTCGGGGACGGCTCCTCGCCCAACTCCTCCATAAGCACGCGCTCCAGCTCCTGAAACTGCCGCAGCACGGCGGAGGGCTGACCCATCTCCGCATAGACGCGCATCAGGGCGCAGTGCGCCTCTTCCATCAAGGGATTGTCGGCGACTGCATGTCGCGCCGTTTCCGCCGCGCGCTCGAAGTGCCCCAACTGCTCATAAACCTGGGTCAGGATGTGCAGCGCATTCTCGTATATCCCGGCCAGCCGCTTGCAGCGCCGATTCGAATTCGGCCACGTCGGAGCAGACGTGCGCCGGATTTAGACGGACGGTTGTCCGGGTGGCAATCAGAAGGTCTGGGGGCACGAAGGAGTGATGATCCAATTGGCGGCGCAGCGCGTGCAGGCAGTCACGTAGTTTGTGCCGTCCACGCTCCGGCTCTTCCTCGGGCCACATCAACTCGACCAACTCTTCCCGTGTGAGGCTCCGGTGGAGATGGAGGGCGAGGGCGGCAAGCAAGGCGCCGAACTGCTGTGAGGGGAATTCGACCGGCTCGCGCCCGTCTTGCCTTACACGCAACCCCCCAAACATCTCTATGACGATCTTCGGCGTGGTTTCCGGCATGAGATCTTCCCCGTACTGCTAGATCTGTTGCGGAGACTTTTGAGGCTATTAGTTAGGCGACCGCCCAATTCCTTTAAGGGTCGCGAACGGGTTTATGCGCGTTTGCCGGAGATCTCGGGCGCATCGGAATTCAGAACGCGCCTAAGATCACACCCGCAGTTTTGGGGTCACTTCGATCTCCTGCGGTGTGTCCATGCTTTGAGGGGTGGCGTAGTATGCCACTTCACGTTCAATCCCATCGATCCGGCACTGCCTCAATGCCTCCTCCGAGAAGTGGCGGATCGCCACCATTGCCTCTTCAAACGTGGCGAAAGTGAACTCGTCGGGCTCATAGACTTCACTTTTGATTTTGATGGTGTGCATTGGGATTGGCCTGTAACCGATAAATCCCTCTCCACGGCGATGATCTGTCGTTCATTGCATCGCGACGCAAGTATTCTACCTTCCGATCAGTTGACCGTCGCCTTGCTGAGACGATCCTGCCACCATCGGCTGGCTCGATCGAAATATGTTTTGACCTCCGTGCGCTGAGCGGGATCGGTGATTTTGAGCCGGCCCTCGCGCTCATTGAGCCAATCGAGGAAGAACCGCACGGCGCCGCGGCTAATACGCGTAGGCGCGCCGTTGGCCTCGACATAAAACGGCGACGTGGAGGCGAAACGGAACGTGCGGTCGTTGTCCGCCAGCGCACGGACCAAGAACCAACCCGGCGTATCCATAACGAAGTCGGTGACCTCTATCCGCGCCGGCAAGCCGTGTGAAGCGATTTGGCGGACAACCTTCCCGTTTTGCACGACTTCGATCGCGCGGATCGGGTCGTTGCAGTCCAACTGGATGTCGAGCTTCACCCGAAGCGCCTTTCCACCCGACTGGTGCAAGACCGTCCCCGGCAGCCGCCCGTTGGCGCGGACGCGGAGCAGCGGGCCGTTCGTCACGAAGCTATTGCCGGCTTTCACCGCCTTCCACCAAGCGCTGTTAGAGCGGTCGCTGCCGGTGTGCGCGTAGATGCGGTTGTACCCTACAGGATTGGGCAGAACTCCGGAGGCGCTGCCGGCCGAGGGAGGCAGTCTCACTCCCGCTTCGAGCAGCCGGTAGTAGATCTCCTGAGACCAGAACCCATTGCCCAACGGATCGGGAAGGCGCTTCGTATCCCGCGGCTTCCCCCAGGCTTCGTTCGGATACATGCCATCTCTTAACATATGGTTATTGGCGATCCCGATGGAGTCCGGGCGTCCCAGCGCTACCCACAGCGGCACGTCCCACCAGAACGGCTTCTCGATGTCCACCCAGACTCCACCGGATTTTGGATTTTGGATTTTCGATTTCCGATCGTCTCGAGCCTGCTCCAGGAACGTAACGGACGAGGGATAGTCGCGAGCGGCCGACTGGATCGGGAGTGGCTTCTCCAGACCGAAATAGAGCAGCGTGCCGCCTTCCCGCTCGTCCTCTCCCCCCATTGGGTCGTACCACCGGCCATCCGAGGTTCTCTGCGGGCTTGAAGGCGGCTGAGTTTGCGCCCACGGACTGTTGGCGTTCCACCAGGTGATTGCGCCTGCGACGTGAAGGTCAGCCGCCTGCAGCAGCAGCGGAACGTCCTCCAATGGCCGATGGACGTGCATCTCACCCGGCAGCCATCCTTCTCTTGCGAGGTTAACGGTGCGTTCGATCGTGGCCTTCACACGTAATTTGCCACCCGCTGGAAGCGTGGCGCGCCCACTGCTGGGACGGTATTCGGGGCCGCGCTCGATTGTATAGCGGTAGTCGCCTGGCGGCAGGTTTAACTTGCACGAGCCAGGGCAAGCGAAGTGGTCTCGCCAGAATGGCAGGCCGGGCGGTTTGACCGGCTTGCCGTCCGGGCCGGTGAGGAACACGTGGCAGGGTACAGGGCGATCGCTTCCGAATTCGGCAACTGTGATTTCAAGCACGCCTGAGGCGGATTGGGATTCCCATGCATTCAAAGTGGAATTGCCGCCCAGCATTGTAAACGCGAAAGCGCAGATAATAGTGAGCAAAACTTGTATTCCGATTGTCTCACAGGCTGAAGGATTAAAGCTTGTTCGACGGTTTGAAGGGAGTTTCCTTGCGTGCTAGGCTGCACCGAGTCTCTGGAGCAACGAGACGGCAAACTCGGACCTCGCATCTTCGGAGGCAAGTAGTTCTGAAAGGTTAACGACTTCGTGGAATAGACGGTTCAGTTTACGTGCTTCTTCGATCCGATTTGCAACCTCCGGTGTGATGCAACTAGCGTCAAGAATTGTGTGAACAAAGGGGTTCTCATTCTGCGCTTCGATAAATGATTTCTGTGCCGCACCAAATCGCTCTATTGCTCCCGCAGTATCTTTGCCGCCTTTTACTTCCACCGCTGCGTCGAGCTTTCCACTGGCGAGGCGTAGAGAGATATCTGGCTCACTGCTGAAGATGACCGCCGTTCCGTTTACAAGTGTGAAACCGCGATATTTTTCTAGATTACTAATGACATCTGCTTCCTGGATTTCCGAGACCGGAACATCCTTGCCATTTCGAGCTTGAAATGCGCTTATTCTATCCCGCTTTCGGAATTCACTAATCAAGAGGCGCTTAATCAGGGATTCGGCTTCTTTCCCAATAGCGTTCCGCCAAGCGCCGTCGATTTGTGCTCCCGCGGAAGCCATTAGGAGAGCGTCAATATCTCGACGCGAGAAGTTGATCGTGCTGTCGATTATCGAGCTGATGTGTGTATTGAAGAGTCGACAAGCAACAGCGGACAAACCCTCCGGCAGATTGGTATTGGACCCACTCTCAAACCTCTCAAGGTTTCGAACCCCAAGCGTCTTTGCGCCTTTCTGAGAAATGGCGGCGACATTACGGTAATAAGCAATCCTGCGCGGATTCTGTATTAGAACGAGAGGATGAGCAAATGCCCGCACAGGTTCAATGTCCGCCCCGCGAATCTGCTCCCACGCTGTCTCACTTATGCTCCATTCCGCTCTCATTTCCCATCGATATGAACCTGCCACCTGAGCCAACTCGTCAATGTGCGACCCGAAGTCCATGAATCCGAGCTCATTGAGCTTTCGATAGAAGAATGTTGACCGCAGGCCGTAGTCGACGCGTTGTGCTTCGAGAAGAAGCGGGTCCTCGGCCCGACTCATGGCTTCCTCCAAAAGACAATGCTCTCTCTCACAGGTAGGCGTCCATACTTCCCCATTTGTTGGCTGCTATTACCTTTGTACCGTGTCACCCAAATGGATTCGGTTACAAACCCGGCCTGTTCGGCAAGCTCTGACAGCATAAGATCAACAGGCGTGAGTTCCCCTTCAAATCTAGCATTCGCGACGACGAGTGCGACTCGTGCTCTACGCTTGCACACCCGGTACATTTCTCGGATGACCTTGTTCATATCTTCAAAATAACCCTTTATCATGATGGGTATGCGCGGGTTGTTCAGCTTCTTGGGGGCAATGTTGCGGAGGATTTCGTCCAACGCATCAATATGAACGTCATCAGTCGGGGCAGGACGCGATTCGATGTGCGAGCGCAGGAGACTATGACGTACCTGCTTAAGCGCAGCAAAGTCGTCCGTAAACAGCAGAAGCAGCTCAAGAGAGTACGTTCGGGAATAGTCGTACCGGTTCAGATACGGTGGAGAAGTAACTATCGCATCGAATCCATCGCTCCATTCGCCCAGATCAGGAAGCTCCCTAGCATCAGCCTGGAGAATACGAGCGGGGTGGCTTTTGATAACTGGTCCGAAAAGGGAGTCTTCTTCCTTCAGGTCATCGAGCATCGACACCAATCTGGCGGCGAGGGTATCTCGCACTGGTGGAATGTGCCGCTGAACGAGCCGCAAGAATTGGCCGTCTTTGGAAGTGCTACTCACCTCTTCGAGAATTGAAAGGAGACCCAGCAATAGAAAATCTCGCGTGGATTCAGAAACACCGCTGAGCCCTGTGATCGTATCACGATAGAACGCAAGCTCATCCTGCACTTGCGGACTAAATGCAAGGGCAATTATTTTGACCTGTGGAAGCTTGCGATTGCCCGTGCTATATGGTGCATCCAACACCCGCTGGGTTCCCTCTGCTAAGGCGTCCAAACTGTAGTCGGTCCGCACCTTTACTTTCGACACATATACCGAGATGGGCATAACCTCTGTACCGACAGATTTGTACCCAAGTTGCTGACAAGCAAGCAGCGTCGTCCCTGATCCGGCGAATGGATCGAATACCGAGCTTCCTAATGGGAGTTTCCACACATCGGCAAGGAGGCGTTGCACCAGCGCTCGCGAGAACCCTTCCTTGTACTTGAACCACCGAAAAACCGGGACCTTCTTGTTTGGCACGTATGTGCACAAAGGACCGAATTCGAATTTGTGCTCGAATAGGCTGCCGTACTTCGAGTGTAAGAGTTGTCTCGCCTCATCCGGGCCGCTAGTCTCCTTCGGCGCATGCCTCTCCGACGGCTCAACTACGTCCCCTGAGGATTGAGCTGTATAATCGAGAGCAAGTTGTTCGCGTAAGAGGTCTGCGGCCGAGGCCGCATCGGTCTGAAGATTCACAAAATCCAACATCGTCAAGCCGCCTTGGAGGTTATTTGGTGCGGATTTGGTTCATTCCGGGGCAGACACCAAACATCGCTCCATTATAGCACTCGCAAGGAAGCGGTGCAAACCGGAAACGCTATGTTGCTGATTTCGGCGGAATCTTCATCTCAGTCGCGGAATCTACACTCTCTGGCGAGGCGTAAAGTGCCGCTTCCCGTTCAATTCCATCCACACGACAGAACTGTAACGCCTCTTCGGAATAATGCCGCAACGCGGTCGTCACATCGTCGAAGGTTGCACAAGCGAACTTCTCTTGTTTGGATATTTCGCTGCGAATGACGATCGTGCGGATTACACCGCCACAAATCTCGAGATCAGCACGAAGTGGCTGGCGCTGCCTGCCAGGACGAAGACGTGCCAGAGGTCGTGGGCTGAAAAGCGGCCCGGCCATAGGTGGGGTTTGTCCAGCGCGTAGATAGCCGTTCCGACCGTGTAGAAAAGGCCCCCGGCGAGGAGCCAGATGAGCGCTGCGGATGGAAGCAATTCTCCTAGCGGTCTCAGTGCGAATACCGCGAGCCAGCCCATGCTGAGATAGAGAATGACCCGCAGCCAATTTGGCGCGCGGCCGAATCGGAGGGTGGCCGTGATGCCTATCGTTGCAAGGATGAACTCGACCGCGAGCATAGACCATCCCCAGGGACCGTGAAGCGTCACCAAACATACGGGCGCGTACGTTCCCGCGATGAGCAGGTAGATACCGATGTGGTCGCAGCGTTTCAGGCGATCGATGAGCGGAGGCTCGTCCGGAAGTGAGTGGTAGAGGGCGCTTGCGGTATAGAGAACGACGAGGCTCAGGCCGTATGCGGCGAAACTGATTGTTTGCCAGGGACGTCCGCGGGCCTGAATAAGGAGCGCCGCCAACGCCCCGACCGAAAGCACGGCGCCGGCAAAGTGCGATAGACCGCAGAACGGGTCCTTGATGTGGAATCGTGGGAGTTCGGGAAGCATGGCGTGTTGGAGGGATGGAGTGTCGGAGTTATGGAGTATTGGAGAGATAGGATCAGGGATTCGACTTCGCCCGCCCGAACCCACTACTCCATTACTCCACTACTCCATTACTCCATGCTCATCACCAGCGGCGTCCGCCGCCGCCGCCGCCGCCACCACCTCGGCCACCGCCGCCGCCGCCGCCTCGGGGACCGCCACCGCCACCGCCGCCGCCGCCGCCGGAGCGGAAGCCACCGCCGCCACCGCCGCCGCTGCGCTCTTCACGAGCGCGGGCTTCGTTGACGACGAGCGTGCGGCCGCCCATGTCGGAGCCGTTGAGCTCGTCGATGGCTTTGAGGGCCTCATTGTCGTTGGTCATTTCGACGAAGGCAAAACCCTTCGCCTGACCGGTGTACCGGTCGGTGATAATGCTTACTTCATTCACCTGCCCATAGCGGCCGAACAGTTCCTCTAACTGATCTTCCGTAGCACTGTAGGGAAGGCTGCCCACATAGATGCGCTTAGACAATCGAATCTCCTTCTGTGAATGCATTCGCGCCGAATGACGCGATGCGAACGTGCGGGCAATCAGCGTCTTCCGCTGCTGAAACTGGCCGCGAGCAACCCAACGATACGCGTAATGGCTGCCTTTCTTGATGGACACGATGCAGGGTGCGATTCCGATGAACAGAGATGCGAGTATGAAGGCGCGCTTGCGCGCCAACTCTTTGCACTATCGTCGTACCACGAAGTAATGACGACGGACCGTCCGCCAACTTGCTCTTTGCAACGTTCGAATTCGACCATTGTCGTCTCCTCTCCGTGGCTTTGCGAGCGCCAAAGACAATTCGGCCCCTGTTTCGCCGCGCGATTACGCGCTGGAGACAGAGGCTCGTGCTCAAGCGGAGTAATAACGTGACCGGGTCCTGCCGGTAATATTAGCATACCACGGCAGTGCATTGGCGGTCAACTATAATCTACTTCTCTCCACCAACCAATAAACCCGACTGCAACGATGACGACTAGAAATATTTCCACATTTTTCTGTAACCCTTTCCGCTTTCCCATCGTCCAATCGAGTAACGGAATGGGAGTTTAACCATTCGTGTCCATTCGTGGTTAAGAGAAAGGAATGAACCTTCGCGGACAACAACCGCGAAACATTGCTCGTTGGCCCTCATGGCCTGGTCGTAGAAACAAATGGGGCGCGGTCGTACACATAAATGGGGCGTGGTCGTGCATATATTGGGTGCGTTTGTCGTGCAATATAAATGGGGCGTGGTCTGGCGTTCGCCAAGCAGCGATAAATCCCTACGGATCCGTATGGACTTGGTCGCGGATTCGATTACCGTAACATCCGGTGAAGAAGCGTTATCGTCGTTCCTTGAAAACCAGATATTGTGATTTTTTTTTATTTCCGCACCAGACTCCCGCTCGCGGACTCCGCAAACACGAGTCCCGGCAGCCAAAACGCCCCTCTCCCAGGATTGGGAAGCCTACCGTATCGGAGTGGTCGTGGGCGAGGGCCCCATATCGTACTCGTCCTCGGCCTCGTCGTCGTACTCGTACTCGTACTCGGCCTTTAAGGACTTCTCACGTAACCGGTTGCACCACGAACTTCCGCCCGGCCAGCTTCACCCTCTCGTCCCCCCACGTCTCCATATACGAGTACCCCGGATGCCGGCTCTCCTTGTATGGGTCGTTGTGGCGGGTATTGTAGCAGCAGATGAATCCCCATCGGGGGTTGGGGCTGCGGTTCTGGTCGGAGCGGTGCAGGAAGTTTGCGTGAAAGAACAATGCGTCGCCGGAGTTGGGCAGCACGCCGGGATCGTTGCACGCGACCTCCAGCCGGTAATCCCCCGCCGGAGCCCGGATCGTCCCCTCGACTCCATCCGTGCTTTGCGTGCGGTAAACCATGCCGTTGGCAGCGGTCAAGGTCAGCGCCGGGGTTCCGGGAGCGTCGTGAAATACGTGGATGGTGGGGGTCTCGCTCTGGCCCGGACGTTTGCAGATAATCTGGAGCGCGCGCGCCGCAGTCCTGGAGGGGCGGTATCGTAACCGCGTTGTGGGCGGGAGTGGGTGGATTCCTCGTTCCACTCGGAATGACGGCAATGGTGCTCCTAAGGACAAACGTCAAAAGCAGGTCCCTCACAACGACGGTTCGGGATGACGGAAATGCTGCGTTTTGTCATTA
>JBGPOG010000100.1:0-10338 GCA_041487935.1 Chthonomonadia bacterium
CTCCGCATGGGGATTGCCGGCGAGCGGATCGGGAATTAGATCCGACGCAAGATCCCATGTGGAAGCGCCATCCAACTGCTTTAGCGTGAAGTCGATTCGCGTGGTATCGCAGCTATATTCGTTTTTCGGGAGAATCATCAGGTAGATGCGGTCGCCGCGCTTCACATCCACCGCTTTCAGCCGATCCGCGCCGGCGCCCTGGCTGAAATCCTGCATGCCTCCGTTTGGGAACTCCCCCGACCCGATCTGCTGCGCGCCGCCCGGAGAACGCCTTTCTATCACCCACGCGATTCCGTTTCCACAATTGGGGTCTCCGTCGACCGCACGGCCCGTGATTCTTACGCGGCCGGAAATAGGGCTGTCCCACGAGACCGCGACACCGCCGGAGGGTCCGGGATGCACTGAGACCGATTTGGCAGGTAGGGTCAGCGTGCTCACTTGATAGGTCTTGTCGGAGGAGTTGACCCAAAGAGATACGGCGGGCGTGGGACTGGTCCAGGCGTAAAGTCCGGGGTTGGCGCCAAAGTCCTTTGACGTGGCTGCAAGGAGGCGATATTCACTGAACCCTAGAAACTCCTGCCATTGGCGAAGCGCATACTCTTGCAAGCCTCTCTTCGTGGCGAAATCCGCGAGAGTTAACCCGGCTTCCGATAGTGGCCTATTCTTGAACTCCCAGGCAGCCATCAGGTAATCGGCCGTCTTCGGAAGCAGAGATTTCGCCTGAGCCTGGGAGTATTGGGACGAAGTCGTTTTGACCGACGACTCCAGCTCGGCCATGCGGATTTTGTACTGCTCGCGACTAGCCATTCCCGCTTTCGACACGAGTGGAATCCGCAGCAGATTTTCTCCCGCTCCCTTCGGCGTTAGCTTCGGAAGGATGTGCGTGCTGAAGAAAATGCCCGCCAATCCATAGTAGTCCTTGGTCGTGAGCGGATCGAACTTGTGATCGTGGCAACGGGCGCAGGCCATCGTCAGGCCCATAAACGCCCGGCTGACGACATCCACCTGGTCGTCCGCGATATCCGTAAGAATCTTCTCCTTGTCGGCATCGCCGTTCCCCCAGTTACCGATCGCCAGCATTCCCGTGGCGATTATCCCGGGGATATTGATATCCTGGCCGTCGCCAGGCGTTGAGTGCTGAGTGTTGAGTGTTGAGTGTGGGGTGTTTGGCGGTTCCAAACTCGCTTGCACAACACGCGAGATGGATGACAAATTACCGTTCTCTCTCCCCCTCTCCCCCTCTCCCCCTCTTCCTCTTTGCCCCTCCGGTGGCAACAGGTCGCCTGCAACCTGGTTTCGGATGAATTCGCCATAGGGCATGTCGCGATTGAACGCGTCGACCACCCAGTCGCGATATTTGTAGGCAAAGGCCACATCCCCTTCGCTTCCGACCCCACGGGAGTCCAGCGAATCGCAGTAGCGAACCACGTCCAGCCAATGCCTTGCCCAGCGCACGCCGTACGCCGGTGAAGCTAACAAACGATCGATCACCTTTGCGTAGGCATTCGGGGAGTTATCGGCAAGAAACTCGGCAACCTCTTCCGGCGTGGGTGGCAGGCCGGTCAGGTCGAACGTGGCCCGTCGAATGAGGGAGCGCTTATCGGCTTTCGGAGCGGGCCGAAGGCCTTTCTTTTCGATCTGAGACAGAACGAAGTAGTCGATTGGGTTCGAGCACCACGCGCGGTTCTTGACCGACGGCAATGCGGGCCCGACAACCTGGCGGAACGACCACCACCTGTTGGAAGGATGAAGGATGAAGGTGGAAGGATGAACATCCTTCGCCTCCGGCTTCATCCTTACACCTTCATCCTTCATTCTTTCCGGCGGCCAGGGTGCGCCTATCTTGACCCACTTCATGAGAGCGTCGATATCCGGCTGTTTGAGCTTACCGGCGGGCGGCATCTTCGTCGAACCAGTATACTGTATAGCCTGGATCAGCCGGCTCCGTTCCGGCGCGCCCGGCGCGATTACTGCCCCGGCTGCGCTGCCTTTGAGAAGGGCGGACCGAGAATCAAGTCGCAGACCGCTTTGCTGAAGCTTCTCACCGTGACAACCGAAGCAGTTATTCGCGAGGATGGGCCTGACCTTAGTCTCGAAGAACTCGGCGTCGTCGGGCTTGACCTGCGCCGGACGCCGCATTCCTCGAGCGGGTAACGCTGCTGCTAAGACGGTGAGAAGACCGAACGCGCCAATCGCGAGGAAAACGGCAATTAGAATACGTTTAGGGCTAGAATCAGGCATACAGTTTAGATGCTTACGCGGAAATAATGTAACACTTACACGAGCGAAATATGATCTTTCAAACCATGGGCCAAGTCTTAGACCCAGGCAATTTGGCTTCCTCATTCCGGCCTGTTCCCTTATGCGGCTGAATGGTATCCGAGAAGGCCAGAAGGCACGGATAAGACTATGGCGCCGCTTTCGCGGAGTTTTCTCCGCCAGGGAGCAACTTGATCCGCAGGTTGCGGAACTTGACCGCCGAGTTATGGTTCTGCAGGCCGACATATCCCACTTTATGGCGAAGCATCGGCTTGTGAATCTCATCCTGCTTCGCGTTGATCTCCGGATCGTCGGTGCGCAGATCTTGGATCTTTTCGCCGTTGAACTTTATGACGATGTGCGGACCGTCACAGATGATCTCTTCCTGGTTCCACTCTCCTGCGGGTTTGTTCGCATTCTTCTTCGGCGGGATGATGTCATACAGAGAGCCAGTAGAATTCTTATCGGCGGGCTTGCCGGCGTCGTCCAGGATTTGAATCTCGAACCCGAGACGAGAAGAACGTCCCTTCTCCGGCGCATGGATGAACACACCGCTATTGCCCTTCGCCGAAATCTGGAATTCCAGCCGCACGATGAAGTTCTCGTACATCCTGTCCGTACGGAGCCAGCCGGAGCCGGAGCCGTCACACGTCAGCTCGCCGTCTTTGGCCGCCCATTCGCCGGCGCCGATCTTCACCCAGCCGGATAAGTCCTTGCCGTTGAAAAGCCGCTTGAATCCGCCTTCGTCATCTGGTCTCGCCAAAGCGCCGGCCAGAATCGATCCGGCGAGCAAGCAGGAGAGCGGCAAGATGGAGCAGAATCGCATTGCGAGGGCCTCCAGAGTTAAATAGTCGAGCGGATATGGATTCGACATCCTCACCCGGTTTTCCTGTGAATTGGACGATGGACGATGGACGATGGACTGCGCACATAATAACTCTTGCACTCGGTTCAATCGAAATCGTTCGTGCAGTTGTCCATCGTCCATCGTCCATCGTCAACTCTAAGAAGAAAGCACGTCGCCAATGAACCTGCATGATCTCGCGTCCATCGTCCATCGTCAACTCTAAGAAGAAAGCACGTCGCCAATGAACCTGCATGATCTCGATACCCCGGCTGCAATCATCGATCTCGACCGCCTGGAGCGGAATATCTTCCGGATGGCGGAAATCGCCCGACACGGCGGAAAAAAACTCAGGCCGCACATCAAGACCCATAAGACCCCAGAGATTGCCCGGATGCAGCTTGCGGCGGGAGCGCGCGGAATCACCGTCGCGAAACTGGGCGAGGCAGAAGTCTTTACAGATGCCGGCTTCACGGATGTTTTCATGGCAAACCAGGTAGTCGGTGAGCAGAAGATCGAGCGCCTCATCGCGCTTCAAATGCGGGCACGTCTGGCGATAGGAGTGGACAGCGTCGAGGCTGCTATTCCGATCTCAGATGCGGCGCTGCGGGCCGGAGTGACTGTTCCCGTAAGAATTGAGATCGATACAGGGACCGGAAGAGCGGGTATCCGGAACGTTGCGGCGGCGGTCGAACTCGGGCAGAAGATCGCTGTCCTGCAGGGTCTGGAAATCGAGGGGCTTTTTACGTACGAGGGTGCTGTATCAAAGGCGCCGGAATCCGAACGTGAATGGGCCTGTGCCGGGGCGATTGGGAAGCTCGTGGAGATTTCGGACGGGCTCGCCAGATCCGGAGTGCCGATCCGGGAAATCAGCGTGGGTTCTACACCCGGCGCAAGCTTAATGGCGAAACAAAATGCGGTCACCGAGCTGCGGCCTGGGACATACGTCTTTTTGGACTACATGCAGACCGGCTGGGGCGCATCGCTCGAAGACTGCGCGCTTACTGTTCTGACTACCGTCATCAGCCGCCCCGACGCGGAGACGGCGATCATCGACGGCGGGACCAAGACCTTCTCCGGAGACAAAGCAATGGAAGGAAGCAAACATGGACTTGTGGTCGACGACCCGGCGGTCGTATTCGACTGGGCAAATGAGGAGCACGGGCATCTCGACCTCCGCGCGGCGACGCTGCAGCCTAAGATCGGCGATAAGCTGCGCATCGTTCCTTGGCATGTCTGCACGTGCGTGAATATGCACGAAACGCTTCATGGCGTGCGTGGAGAAAACGTGGAAGCGGTGTGGAATATTGCCGCAAGGGGGAAGATACGATAATTCTCGATTGGCAGGGGTACGGTCGATGCCCATGTCAACTTATAACTTGAGTTACTCGGATGGAAAGGAATTCGGGAGATAACGCAATGTTCGACTTGCTCATTCGCAACGCAAACATCGTCGATGGGACTGGCAAACCAGGCTTCCAAGCAGATGTAGCCGTGCGTGACGGTAAGATCGCAGACGTCGGCGCGATTCCCATCGAAACCCAGGCCGGCTCAACACTCAACGCTCAAGACTTAACACTCGCACCCGGCTTCATCGACATCCACACCCATGCGGACATCGCCCTTCTCGCGCGGCCGGACCATCTTCCGAAAGTGATGCAGGGGGTTACGACGGAAGTCTTTACCAACTGCGGGCTCGGATTCGCGCCTTGCACGCCGAATGCTTTGGAGATTCAACGGGAGTTCTTCGGCGGCGTCTTCGGAAACGACGACGGACTAACCTGGAATTGGAGCTCGGTCGCGGACTTTCTCTCGCGATACGAGAGCCAAGGAGCGGGGACCAATATCGCCTATCTCATTCCGCACAGCGCGGTGCGGGTTTCCGTCATGGGGATGGAAGCCCGCCCGGCCGATATTTACGAGCGACTCGAGATGGAAAATATGGTGGCCGAAGGAATGTCTCAGGGCGCCTGGGGACTTTCGACGGGCCTCTGGTATGCGCCCATGTGCCACGCGGATCGCGCGGAGAACGTCGCGTTGTGCCGAGCTGCAGGGTTCTTTGCAACCCATCAGCGAAGCTACCGCGAAGGGCTCGTGGAGGCAACAGAAGAAACGATCGCTATCGCCGAGGAAGCGGGCGTGCCGGTTCAGCTATCTCATTTGCAGCTTAGCGGCAAGATGAACCACGGTCGCGCCGACGAGATTCTCTCTTTGCTCGACCGAGCACAAAAGCGCGGGGTGGACATTACCTGGGACACCTATCCCTACACCGCTGGGTCCACGCTCGTTCAAACTCTCCTGCCGGCCTGGGCGACAGACGGCGGCCCAACGGCGACGCTTCGCCGCCTCCACGACCGTGAGGTTGCCGAACAAATCGAAAATGAGATCAGCGCCGGGTCGACGGAATGGAACCGGATACACCTCGCCGGAGCTCGATCGACGCTCAACCTGCCATATGAAGGGATGTCCTTTGAGGAGATCGCTAAGAAGCGCGGTTTGACGCCGGCTGGCTATGCGATTCGTCTCATGATCGAAGACGAGCTCCAGGCGTGTTTCATCCAATTTGCGACGGACGAAAACGACGTCCGCACGATTCTCCAGCATCCGGACCAGATGATCGGGAGCGACGGACTGCACCTTCCCGGCAAGACACACCCGCGACTCTACGGGACGTTCCCAAGAATCCTGAGCCGATACGTGCGGGAAGACGCGGCCATCTCGCTGGAAGAAGGCGTCCGCAAAATGACTTCCGCGCCGGCGGAACGACTGGGGCTCAAAGACCGGGGAGTGATTGCACAGGGCATGGCGGCGGATCTGGCGCTCTTCGACCCTGCAACGGTTCGCGACGTGGCGACGTTTGAGGATCCCCTGCGCTTCCCCGAAGGCATTCCCTATGTCTGGGTCAATGGCGTCCCGGTAAAGTGGGAGGACCAGCCGACGCATGCACTCCCGGGGCATGTCTTGCGGCGACATTAGATTGACCAATCGAGAATTGCCGGCTGAAACTGTAAATTGAGAACCCGAATCGCCCTCCTTTTTCTCCTATTATCGATGCAATGCGCTTTGTCTCAGCCGCGTTCAAAGCGATTGTTGGTGCTTGTTGCACCCGGGCTGACCGCGGATGACCTCATGCGCCCCGAGCTGCCATCCCTCCGCGCGTTGGTTCCGAAGAGCGCCGTTGGCTGGATGAATATGCGCACGGCGCGAATTCCGGGCGAGCGCTCGGGCGCCGATTCTGAAGAGGCACAATATCTTACATTAGGCGCAGGGGCGCGGGCGGCTGCAGGACCTTGGGCCCGCGAGAACAACTCCGTCAGTCTTGAACGGCTCAAGCGGGAGAATCTGCGATTGGACCACCCCGTTCAAATTGGCGCCTTGGGCGAATCGTTGAAAGGGGCAGGCAAAACGACCGCGGTCTTGGGAGCATTAGATGGGGCGTTGGTGCGACGCGAGGCTGCATTAATTGCAATTGATGCTTCCGGACGAGTAAACTTCGATCGCATGGATACACAATTCTGGATGGAAGCTGATCCGAATGAACCCTATGGTATTGCAAGTTCAACGAGGTTATACACGACACTTTTGGACGCTGCGGCATGGCCTAAGCGACCGGATTTCACAGTCTGGGTCTTTGGGGATATCGAAAGGGCTGCCGAGTACGCTTCATTGTGCTTGCCTCAACAAGCAGCGCGGATGCGAAAAGACGCGCTCGATCGATTAAACACTCTTCTAAACGTTGCCCAAATAGATCCGAATTACGGACCCGAGGGCCAGTTAGAGCGTGACCGCAGAAGTATGCTCCTTCTACTAGCGCCGCCAATCGCAGCTCGTGGAAGCAGCAGACTGGGCGCAATCGCACTTTCCGGAGATGGCGTGCAACCTGGAATAATTACGTCCGGCTCGACAAAATGCTCGGCACTCGTAACGAACACTGACTTCCTCCCAACGATTACATATTCACTCGGACTGAAAACTCCGGCAGGAATGATAGGCCGGCCGATGACCGTTACGGGCTCTGCCGTATCGGTTGACGAATGGGCCGGGATGCACACGCGCTGGAAGATCCGTTCGGACCAGCAGTCAGCACTAGGCGGATTCCCGACCGGGCAGATGTTGGTGGTTGTGTGTACCTTTGGCATAGGATTTGGCCTCCGAAAGAGAGTATTTCCCACCCCTTTTCAAAACGGCTTTGAGAGGCTTTCCCACGCGCTTCCGTTAGCGGTGCTCGCACTGCCGATTCTCGGGCTGCTCTTGCCGGCCGTCAATCCCGGACCGGTTTGGGTTGCATGCCTTTGGCTGGCGGCAGTAACGGCCGGACTGGTTGTGCTGGGCATGTGGAAGCCGGCAACTATCGGAGAAATCGCGACGGGCTTGCTCGCGGCTCTCGTACTGGTTCTGGCTTCCGATTTGCCGACAGGACAGCGCCTCTTGAAACAGGCCTGGATGAGCTACAGCGTAATGGAGGGCGCGAGGTATTACGGAATTGGGAACGAGTATTCCGGAGCATTGATTACCGTGAGTATGCTCATCGCAGTGAGACTACTATGTGGTAAGAGAGAGCGGTTCTGGCCGGCTGCTCTTGCAGGCCTTGGAGTCATTGCGGCGTTGATCGGACTGCCCGGCGCGGGCGCAAACGCCGGTTGCTTTCTTGGGGCTGCATTTGGCTTCGGGGTGGCTGGTATCGTCTGGTGGAAGGGCCGGATACGACCGCGCGATTTTCTAGCGCTCGCAATGCTCGTAGTGATCCTGCTGGCAGCGGCCCTTGCTTTGGATCTCGCTCGTGGCACGGAGAACCAGAGCCACATTGCCCGCGCAATCAGCTACGGCGGGAGCATCTCGAATATCGTTTGGCGGAAACTGCTGCTTAACGCGCATTTGCTCCTACACAGCCCATGGCCGCTTTCCCTTATTGCTGCCGCCTTCGGACTTTGGGCGCAGTGGCGACGGCCTGATTCGCCGTTACGAGCGCTTGTAACCAACGATCGAATTGTTCGGGGTTCGGCCCTGGGCATTTTGGCTGCAACTATTGCGATATTCCTCGTAAACGATTCCGGGGTCGTGGCGGCAGCGGAATCACTGCTCGTAGCCTGGGCAGGCGCGATGGCTCTGACGGTTCGCGCTTGTACGGCGCCCACATCGGGTGAATCGCAAGCTTGACAAAACGCCGAGGGCTTGGCATACTGTGCGAAGCAAGCCATTCAATGAATTGCGCGTATTATTGGAGAGGAACCGCTATTCCGTATGACATCCGAAGAGAAGGCAAGCCTCGTTGCATCCGCTGCAGATGACAAAAAGGCCCAGGACATGGTCCTTTTGGATCTTCGCGGGCTTACATTGATGACCGACTATTTCTTCATCTGCTCCGGCACGTCCACCACGCATATCCGGACGATTGTGGACGGCATCGTCGAGAAGATGAAGAGGTCCGGCATGGGCGGCATCCGGGTCGAGGGGTATGACGCGGCCATCTGGGCGCTCCTGGATTATGGGGACGTCGTGGTGCACGTCATGGCGCCGGAGCAGCGGGATTACTACCAGCTAGAATCCTTCTGGAAGGACGCAAAGCGGGTTCCTCTTGAAGAGGGTGCTCTCGCGGGAGGCAAGTGATGGATGACCCTATCCCAAATCCTCAGGAAGGCGCGCAGTCTTCTCCAGGCTCGCCCTCTGCCGAGACCTCTAGCATTCAGACCTCTTCGGACAGTGACGCGACAGAAGTCCTGTCAGAAGCCGGGCTGGATAAGACACAAGAAGCAAATCACAACGCCCACGACAAAACTCAAGCCGTGGCGCCACCAATCGGCCAGGAAGAAGCCGATCGGCGCCTGGCACTGGAGTTGTCAAGGCGCGGCGTGCCGCCGGACGAAGTGCAGCGATTGGTCAGGCTCGGCCGAGCAGAAACGGCGCCGGTTTCCGGGAAGGGCAAGGCGGTTGCCGCGGTTGCCTCGCCGCCTGTCATTCCGCCGAGCGAGGCATTCATACCCACCCCCACGATTTCACTTCCGGAGTACCGTGAAAGCAGCCAGCAAGAGCGAACCGAGGCCGACCGTATGCTGACGTCGGCAAACATCGAGCGCCGGCGCGGCCGGTTGGCTGACGCCGAAAAGCAGTGCCGCGCGGCTATCGACCTTATCCCCTCCGACGGCGCCGCACTGGAGATGTACGGGGACATTCTGCAGGCGCTGGGCCGCGTCGACGATGCGGTCTACTCTTACGGACGGGCAAAGGAAGCCGATCCCAAGAGACGCAGCGCGGAAAAGAAATTCGCGGAGCTCACTTTGATGCAGAACCGCGAGATACAGCTTCTGCGGGTGGAGTTTATCCCCCGCAATCCCACGGTCGCCGTCGTATTTTCCGCCCTCTTTCCCGGCGCGGGCCAGGTATACAACGGCGATGTGCTTAAGGGTCTATTGGTTGTCGTAATCTTCATACTCTCGGTATTCGTTCTTGGCTGGACAAATCTCGGTTTCTCGGCAAGCAAGTCGCAAATTACGGCTCCCCTCGTTTTCTTCATGCTCCTCGCCGGAGGCGTTTACATCTACGGGGTCGTCGATGCAAATCTCAGCGCCCGCCGCGGCAAAAGGCCCAGGTCTGGATGGGAAGTCTGAATTACGAAGGATGAAGCCGGTGCGTGATCGCGCTGCGGACCCGCACTTGACGTCATTCTGAGCATTTTACCGCGCCTAACGTGGCGTTGAGCGTAAGAAACTGTCACAGCCCCCGTCATCCCGTAGGGATCTGTTTTTGAATTTGCAAGTTGACATTCATGCACTAAACGGTGAAGTTTCTTAGGAACCGATGTTGTGAAGAATCCGCTTTCTGACCCGTCCGACTGCCACATTACGTACGTGGAGCAGGTTACATACGGATATTCAGCGGTTATTCATTGGGTATCGGGCTGCGAATCCAGAGAAACGTCCTCTATGAGGAGCGTGAGGTACTCGCTCTTTGGGCAGGCTTGGAGCCCCTCGCTCAAGGCGTCAAACGCCTCGGGCCGTCTATCAAGCTCCAGAAGCGCTCTGACCTTTCGATCGTAGAGCGCCTCAGTTACATTCGTGTAGACTTCTGGCCCTGTCATCGCGTATCCCACGCGCAGAGGCAAGACTTCGATGCCCCTTTCCGCAGCTTCCAGAGCCTCGTCAAATCGCTCCAGGTATAAAAGGGCGAGCGCTTTCTGGCTCCAGGCTTCGGCGTGACGTGGTTCGCGGCGGAGGACCTTCTCAAACATCTCCAGAGCC
>JBGPOG010000101.1:0-10289 GCA_041487935.1 Chthonomonadia bacterium
ATCAACCATCAAGCATCAACCATCAACCAGCCTTGAACCATCAACCATCAACCATCAACCATCAACCAGCCTTGAACCATCAACCATCAACCATCAACCATCAACCCGCCTTGAACCATCAACCATCAACCATCAACCATTAACCCGCCTTTCAGGTACTCAGCCTTTCATCATTCGCCCCGAAACCAACTTCGTCAACATCGGCGAACGAACCAATGTCACCGGGTCGCCTAGATTTGCCAAGTTGATCCTGGCGGGAGATTACGAAGCGGCGCTTAGCGTCTCTCAACAGCAGGTGGATAGCGGGGCGCAGATCATCGATGTCAACATGGACGAAGGCATGCTCGACTCGGAGCGGGCCATGACCACGTTCCTCACGCTAATTCAGGGTGAGCCGGGAATCAACCGCGTGCCGATCATGGTCGACAGCTCGAAGTGGTCGGTCATCGAGGCAGGCCTGAAGTGCCTTCCGGGCAAGGGAATCGTCAACAGCATCAGCCTGAAAGAGGGCGAGGAGAAGTTCAAAGAGCAAGCCAGGCTGGTGCGGCGATACGGCGCGGCCGTCGTCGTGATGGCGTTCGACGAGTCTGGCCAGGCAGACTCGTTCGAGCGCAAAATACAGATCTGCGAGCGGGCATATCGAATACTGACTGAAGAGATTGGCTTCCCGCCGGAGGACATCATCTTCGATCCGAATATTCTCACCGTCGCTACCGGCATCGAGGAGCACAACAACTACGCGGTCGCGTTCATCGAGGCGACGCGCTGGATCAAGCAGAACCTGCCTGGCTGCCGCGTATCGGGCGGGGTAAGCAACATCAGTTTTTCGTTCCGAGGGAATAACGTCGTCCGCGAGGCCATGCACTCGGCCTTTCTGTATCATGCCATCCAGGCCGGACTGGACATGGGCATCGTCAACGCCGGCCAGCTTGCGGTTTATGAAGAGATCCCAAAAGATCTTTTGGCGTTGGTGGAAGACGTGCTTCTGAATCGGCGGTCCGATGCCACGGAGAGGTTGCTTGCTTTCGCCGAGACGGTCAAGTCGCAGGGCAAGATCGAAGTTAAGGACGAAGAGTGGCGCCTCGGCTCGGTCGAATCGCGGTTATCGCACGCCCTCGTCAAGGGAATTGCCGACTTCATCGAGATGGACACAGAGGAAGCCCGCAAAAAGTACGACCGACCGCTCAGCGTCATCGAAGGTCCGCTGATGGACGGCATGAACATCGTGGGCGATCTCTTTGGCTCGGGGCGGATGTTTCTGCCGCAGGTCGTGAAGTCCGCTCGCGTGATGAAGAAGGCGGTAGCCGTGCTTCTGCCCTACATGGAAGAGGAGAAAGAGGCCATCCGAGCAGCGGGCGGTACCACGCAAGCGCGGGGTAAAATCGTGATGGCGACGGTCAAAGGCGACGTACATGATATTGGAAAGAACATCGTGGGCGTCGTGCTGGGCTGCAACAATTACGAGGTGATCGACCTCGGCGTCATGGTTCCGTGCGACAAGATTTTGCAGACGGCGCGCGAAGTAAACGCCGATCTTATTGGTCTGAGTGGCTTGATCACGCCGTCGCTCGACGAGATGGTCCACGTCGCCAGGGAGATGGAGCGGGAGGGTTTCGATATTCCGCTATTGATCGGCGGCGCCACCACCAGCCGCGCGCACACGGCCGTCAAGATTGCGCCGGCGCGAAAACAGCCCGTGATCCACGTGCTCGATGCATCGCGCGCCGTTGGAGTCGTCGGCAGCCTGCTCAGTGCGGACCACAAGGAGCGGTTCCTGCGCGACAACTACTGCGAGCAGGATGAGCTTCGAGAGCAGCACCTTACGCGCAGGGAACAGCGCGTGATGCTCACGATTGAAGAGGCGCGCCGGCGAAAGTTCGCTATCGAATGGTCGGGATATACTCCGCCCCGGCCCGCCTTCACGGGTGTGCGGGAGCTTCGCGATGTTCCTTTAGAAGAGCTTGTGCCCTATATCGACTGGTCGCCGTTCTTCCACACATGGGAGTTGAAGGGCCGCTACCCGGCGATCTTCGACGACGAGAATTACGGTATTCGCGCCCGCGAGTTATTCGATGATGCGCAGGCGCTGTTGGATGAAATCGTCCGCATGCGTCTCTTGACGGCTCACGGCGTCTACGCGTTCTGGCATGCCAATTCCGTCGGCGATGATATCGAGCTGTTCACGGATGAATCCCGGAAGACGGTTTTGACAACATTCCACACACTGCGCCAACAAATGGACAAAGGGGACGGGCAGGTCAACTACTGCCTCGCGGATTTCGTTGCTCCGAAGGAATCCGGCCTTTGCGATTTCCTGGGCGGATTTGCAGTGACTTCAGGTCATGGCCTTCCGGAATTAGTCGAGCGCTTCCGTAAGGACAACGACGATTACAACGCCATCATGGCCGAGGCTCTCGCCGACCGCCTTGCGGAAGCGTTTGCCGAGAAGCTCCACGAGATTGTGAGGAAAGATTGGGAATACGGCCGCGACGAGAAGCTGCCGGTTGACGGCCTGATCGCCGAGCGTTACCGTGGAATACGCCCTGCAGCAGGCTATCCTGCCTGTCCGGACCACACGGAGAAGGGCCTGCTTTTCGAGCTGCTGAACGCCGGGCAGGCGGCTGAGATTCGCCTAACGGAAAGTTATGCCATGTTCCCGGCGAGCTCGGTTTCCGGATTATACTTCTCGCACCCGCGGAGCCGTTACTTCCCGGTCGGCAAGATCGGGCGCGACCAGATCGAAGACTACGCCGCGCGTAAATGCTGGCCTGTGGAAGAAGCCGAGCGCTGGATGGCGCCGAACCTGAGTTACGATCCGGATACCAGCCAATGACGCCTGAACGTGGCGCTTTGATCTGTATCGCCGCCGTCGCGGCGGGCGCGCTAAACTCCGTAGCGGGCGGAGGCAGCTTCATCTCCTTCCCCGCTTTACTCTTTACCGGCGTGCCGCCGATCGCTGCCAATGCGACAAACACAGTCGCCCTCTGGCCGGGATCCGTCGCCAGTGCCGGGGCGTATCGCAAAGAACTTGTGGGTCAGAAATCCGTTCTGGTTGCCCTGGCTTCCTCCAGTTTGATAGGCGGCATCGCCGGCGCGATTCTCCTCTTACGGACCCCCGAGACGGTGTTCTTGCGGCTGCTGCCGTTTCTACTTCTGATGGCAACCCTGGTTTTCGCGTTTGGCGCAAAGATGACAGCCCGAATGCGGGTCCGGCTGAATGGCCGCACGGCCCCGAAATGGGCCGGCGTCTACGGCGCATTTCTATTCCAACTGATTATCGCGACCTACGGCGGTTATTTCGGTGGCGGGATCGGCTTCCTCATGCTGGCCATGCTCACAATCATGGGAATGGGTAACATTCATGGTATGAACGCCATTAAGACCGTGCTCGCCAGCCTGATCAATGGGGTCGCGGTCGTTACGTTCATTGCGGCTCGCGCTGTTTACTGGCCCCAGGCGGGCGTGATGGTGGTGGGGGCGATTGCCGGTGGATACGGCGGCGCCTGCCTGGCTCGCCGGATCGACCCGCACCGGGTGCGGAAGTTTGTGATCGCGCTCGGATTCACCATGACGGCGATCTTCTTCATGCGGTGGAAATGATGAGCGGCTTCTCCGGCCTCTATGTAGCGACCCTGACTCCGTTCGATTCCAGCAACCGAATAGATGTCGCGGCGCTTCGCAATCACGCCCGATTTCTGATCGATGCTGGTGTGAACGGATTGTCGCCTTGCGGCACGACCGGGGAATTTCTGTATCTTTCGATCGGCGAGAAGGTGCGCGTCATCGAGGAGACGGTTGCCGCAGCCGAAGGTCGAATACCGGTGATGGCCGGCATCTGGGCGCTCAACTCGAAGGAGACCGCACTCCTTGCTCGGGCAGCCGAAAACGGTGGAGCGTCGGCTGTCTTTCTGCCGCCCCCGATCTACTATCCTGCAACCGATGACGCGATCTTCGCCTGGTACGCGCAAGTCCGCGAGGCGGCCAATCTGCCGGTATTCGCCTACAACATTCCGGCCTATGCAGCCAATGCCATTAGCCTCGAATGTATCGAACGGCTGGTGGGGGAGGGGATTATCTCGGGGATCAAAGACTCAACCGGCAAAGCGGAGCGAATGACAGGCTTAGTTCACCAATTCCGGGAGCGAATTACAGTTATGGCCGCATCGGACGCATTTGCCGCCGAAGCTCGCAAGATCGGAGCCCACGGATTCATCTCTGCGCTTGCTAATATCTGGCCTAAGAGTCTGCTGCAAATCTGGCAAGGAGATGATTCTGTCCAGTCCGCCGTCAGTACCGTGCGAGATGCCGTAAAGCGGGCCGGAGGTATTCCGGCATTACGACGCTGCTTGGCCGGCCGGGGGTTCTCATTCGGAGCTTCCCGGCTGCCGTTTTCCGCACTCTCCGGTGAGCAAATCTCAACGATCGATGCCGCCGTCGGACAAGCCGTAAGTTCTGGTCTGGAATAGACTCCGCTTGAAATTGCAACTCGGCGTATTTGCGGCCGGCTCCTCAGTAGCTCAACGAGCCATCATCAGAGACGACCACCCCGCGATGACCGCGACTCCTCTTCGCTAATGGACCCGATCCCGTCATTCCTGCGATTCGACATCCGATTCAGCGAGCGTTCAACGGTCCAGTAGCCGCCTTGCGAGCTGCCGTAGGAGAAGATGAAGCTCACGTTCGGTCGCGCCGCCGGTCGCGATGTGTTGGACGGGCGAGCCGAAGAATCGCTGCTCTCGGCCTTTGAATCGAGGGGTCTATATTCAACTCGCATGGTCGCAACCGCCAGATCTTCGGCGTGCATTTGATCGGCTCTACCACCCATCGCGAGCGTTGCGAAGCGCTCTTGACCGGAGAGCGGCAATCGGCCGATTGCAATCCCTTTCGCATCGAACGCTGCGCGCCGCACAGCGCCAGGAATATCGGCCAGGAACCGCCAATCCTTCCGCAAAAAAGTATCCCGCGCAAGCTGCCATTCCAAGAGTCCATAGATGGCGCGCGCTCCTTCGGCCATTGCTTCGGAATCGAGCTGGGCATCGGTCAATTGTGCGATCTCTACCAGCTCGTCAACCGGCATATAGCCCTGTAGGCGGCGGGCGGCTTGCCAGCGGGTCAGCAGTTGGCCGGGCACTTCCTTCAAACGATCGTTGAAGAATGCGGCAGAGCGAAATTGCAGCCAGACGTCGCTTTTTGCCCATTTGACGCGCATGGCGTCCGAGATGCGGTTCAGAGCGTCGAAGAGAGAAGAATGCGCCACAGTGACCCGGTCCGGCATGATCAGTTTTGTAAAGTAATCGCCAATGATGTCCCGGCCTGTGTTGTTGTGGATCGCCTCCAGCACATCAGCGGTCGTTACGCGCGGCTCGCCGGCTCCCAATTCGGCATTCCCCATCCACCACGAGTTTCCTGGAAGTGTACAGGACGGCTCCGGCTTAATGTTTGCTTCTAATCTCAATGAGGGATCCCGCGCAAGCTTGGCGTTGGATTTGGCATTCTCGGGGTTCTGGACGCTGGGACTCATTCCGGAAGCGAGGTCCCGCCCTTGCGATATCGCTCCGCCGCCGAGGCTGACCCCGGTGCTCCCATCGAGGCTGTACTGCCCCAGTTCGTTCCTGCGGAGGCTGAGATTTGCCGTCGGGTTCGCGCCGGGCGTGGAGGAAGGCGGCTGGCCCTCTTGGATTCCGTTGCCCATTGCTCGGAGCGAGCCATCAGGGTTCAACTGGATGCGAACTCCGATCCGGTCCATGGCGCCAAGTATCCCATTGGCAAGCTCTGTCGGCAAGGGGCGGCCGCCTTCCTGGGACCCGCCGAATCTGAGCTCACCGCCGCCACGCAGCGCGCCCAGCTCGTCGGGTGACAGGCGGAAATAGAGCTGTGCGGCGCCCCAGCCGCAGCCGGCCAGTTTTTCGAGCATCTGCTTCTCTTCTCCGGTCGCACTCTTGGACTTCTCAGCGGCCTCCGCCGGAGATAGGTCGAGCAGTCCGCGCAGGTTTTCCATATTGCGGTCTAAAGCAAGGAGGGCCTCGTTACGATCTCGATTCCGCAGCTCCTCCTCCATGAGCTGCGCCCTCATGCCCTGCATCAGCTCATACCGATAGGCGCTCGGATCGCCGCTGCGGATCCATCCGAACGCAAACAGTTGACTGATGGCGCGCATCAGGTCACGCAGAGGCTTCTCCTTGCAAAAAATAGTAACCTTGTCGTTCGCGACCGTCCGGCCTGCCGTAAACGCAATTCCGCTATCCTCCGAGAGTTTCTTGCAAAGATCAATGAACGCCATTCCCTTGACTGCCAGGCTGACCTTGCGGCTAAGCCGCGGATCGACGATCTCTTTCTCCGTTTGGTAGGCCGCAACAGCGGCCCGTGTCGCGCGATCATCGCGGCCGGCGATTTGTGGGAATGGAACTTCAACAAAGTCATCACCGCTCGAAATAAGCCGATCTATCCGATCCCGAATACGATCAGTCTCACTTAGCTGAATCTGGGTCCACCGGCGCACGGCCTCCAACTCGTTGACATTGACGTAAGCCAGGTCGCCAATTGGAGCCGGGCCGGCGTGGACCGCAGGAGTGAGTTCTCCAAGTCGTGAGTGCGGCTTCTTGCTCCCAGCAGGTGGGCGATCGGTACCCAGGTCTGCCAGATGCTGCGGGCTTGCGGGAATGGCTCGAATTGAATTGTCATCCCTTTTCGAATAGCTGTTTACCGCCGCACGATAAGGATCGCGGGCCACGCGGGTAACTGGATAATTGCTTCGCAGAAAGACAATTCGGCCGAAAACAATTGCAAGAAGACACGCGAATCCCACTGCTGCAAAGGCCGGCGTGCGCACGGGGAGATGGCGCTGAACAACCTGCGGGCGATTCATCCACAGGGAAATCGACCGCGCAGCCATACCGGTGGGGTGGGGGAGCGCCGCAAAGCCGGCCAGGTCACTCGCACTGCGATCGAAACGATCGCGATATTCCCGACAACGCTGGCATCCTTCGAGATGCAGCTCGAGTGCGGCACGTTGCCGTTCCGGCAGTGGTCCATCTATCTGTTTGGAAACCAGTTGCTGAATTCTGCTGCAAGTCATTGCTTCTATTCCTCCATCTCGCGGAATCGCCATTCCGCCAGCGATTTTCTTGCCCGGTATAGCTCATTGTGAACCTTCTTCTCGCTCCAACGCATCGTTTGAGCAATCTCGGGGATGCTCAATCGATGGGCTTCCTTCATAATGAGGATCGCCCGGTGTCGGGGCAGTAAGTGAGAAAGCGCGTCCAGCACGCGAATCCGGTTCAGGACTTCGTTTTCCGTAGAGTCGCGGCGATTGCACGGAATTCCAGCAACGGGATGATCATCCGGTATGATTCTGCGACTGCGTTTCCAATCGAGACAAACATTGGTGCCAATTCGGAGGATCCACGTACGAAAAGAGCTATCGCTCCGAAAGCCGGGCAGCGCTTGCAAAGCCCGCAGGAACGTCTCTTGAACGGCATCCTCGGAATCCTGGGCATGGCTGAGAATCCCATAGCACAAGATATAGAGATCTCGTTCAAACGGCTGAAGCAGCTCGCGCAAGGCCTGGGGCTCCCCGCGTTTTGCGGCGCGCAGGAGCTCAGACTCCGCTGTCGTTTCTGAATGACTTTGTATTGAGGGCCAGTTCCGGATTTGCTGCACCCCACATCTCCTCATGGCGTTACTTAGACATAGACGAGCCATCGATGAAAATCACTTAAAATCCGTTAATTCCGCTTGACAATTCGACCTAGACGTGGATATACTAGGACATCTCCCGCACCGGCGCATCCGATCTTCCCGATTTTCCGTCATTCCGCCCGGCTTTCATGGTAAACCCAACCGAAGAGCTCATCGTCATCCTCGATTTCGGCGCTCAATACACCCAGCTCATTGCCAGGCGAGTGAGGGAGTGCAATGTTTATTGCGAGATACTGCCGTTTGATTCGCCCCTTTCGGAGATAAGATCGAGGAAACCCAAAGGAATCATCTTTTCCGGCGGTCCCAGCAGCGTTTACGATCCGGGCGCTCCTTCAGTCGATCGGGATATATTTCATTTCGGCGCTCCGATCCTCGGTATCTGTTACGGCCATCAGCTCATGGCCAAGCTTCTCGGAGGACGCGTGGTCCCTTCAGAGAAGCGCGAATATGGCAAATCCAGGCTAAGCGTAACGGATCGGGGCGTCCTGTTTGCAGGATTATCAACCGATCTTACCTGCTGGATGAGCCACGGCGACACGGTCCTGGCGCCGCCGCCCGGGTTTCACGTCCTGGCAACGACCGGCAGCACGCCCGTCGCCTCGATGGCCGATCCGGCCCGTAAGCTTTACGGAGTGCAGTTTCATCCGGAGGTCGCACATACCCCGTTCGGCCGGGAACTTTTGCGGCAATTCGTCGTAGATGTCTGTGGCTGCGGGCAACTGTGGACCATGGAATCGTTCGTCGATGAAGCAGTCCGCGTCGTCCGGGAAACAGTTGGCGGGGCAGGGGTCGTCTGCGGAGTTTCCGGCGGGATCGATTCCTGTGCGGTAGCCGCATTGGTCCACAGGGCTGTCGGCGACCGACTCACTTGCATCTTCGTTGACCATGGTCTTTTGCGGATGGGCGAAGCGGATCAGGTCCGCCGCGACTTCGCGGAAGCGCTGGGTATCAAGCTCCTATTTGTCGATGCCAGGGATCGCTTTCTTTCTCGCTTAGCCGGGGTGGCCGATCCGGAGCTGAAACGCAAGATCATCGGTGAAGAGTTTGTAAGGGTTTTCGAGGAGCATGCCGATAATATTGCGGGAGCCCGGTTCCTCGCTCAGGGCACGCTCTACCCGGATGTCATCGAAAGCGGCACGAAGACCGCGGCCACAATCAAGACGCATCACAACGTTGGCGGCCTGCCTGCGGACATGCGGCTTAAAGTCATAGAGCCTCTTCGCTACCTATTCAAAGACGAAGCCCGTGCGGTGGCGGAAGAGCTGGGACTGCCGGAATCAATCGTTTGGAGACATCCCTTCCCGGGACCGGGGCTGGCTATACGCATTACCGGCGACGTCACCGAGGAACGGCTCGAGATTCTGCGTCACGCGGATGCCATTTTCATCGACGAGCTGCGTCGCGCCGGATTGTATCGAGAGATCTGGCAGGCGTTCGCCGCGCTTGCGCCCAATATCTGCAGCGTTGGAGTAATGGGTGATCTTCGTACCTACGCGCACCCGATCATCCTTCGCGCCGTGACCAGCGAAGACGCCATGACCGCTCAATGTGCCCGGCTCCCGTACGATCTTCTGGAACATGTTGGCAGCAGAATTGTCAATGAAGTTCCGGGCGTCAACCGGGTCGTGTACGACATCAGCTCCAAGCCCCCGGCCACGATCGAATGGGAATAGACGTTGGGTGGATGGATTGCGCCATCTCCGAGGTCCTGATCCCGGAAGTGGACATTCGGCGCCGTGTCGTGGAGATGGGGGCGCAAATCACCAACGATTATCGAGGCAAAGAGCTGGTAATCGTCGGGGTTCTCACAGGGGCTGTAACATTTCTCGCGGATCTCATTCGTAATATAGAGCTGCCTCTGGAGCTCGACTTCGTGGCGATCTCCTCGTATGGCGCTGCTGCGTCCACGTCGGGAGAGGTGCGGTTCCTAAAAGACCTGAACCATCCGGTCGAAGGCAAGCACGTACTGATCGCGGAAGACATCATCGATACCGGGCTTACGCTCAGATACCTGTTGGAGACCGTCCATGCAAGACAGCCGGCGAGCACGGCGTGTTGCGTCCTGTTGGATAAACCCTCCCGCCGGATCGTAGATGTCCCCGTTGAATACCGGGGATTTGAAATAGAAGACCGCTTCGTTGTAGGTTACGGCCTGGATAGCGCCGGAAGATATCGTAACCTTCCGTACATTGGAGTGATTGAGCCGTAATTGAAGCACAGCTTAATCGATCATTCCGAGCAATTGATGTTGCCTGCAGCACGTTGTACGTAATGACAAAACGCAGCAGTTTCGTCATCCCGAGCAATCTATGTTGCGTGCAACACTCTGTACGCAATGACAATACTCGGCCAAGCCGTCATCCCGAACCGTCGGCAATTCCGTCATCCCGAACCGTCGGCAATTCCGTCATCCCGAACCGTCGGCAATTCCGTCATCCCGAACCGTCGTTGTGAGGGATCAGCTTTTGACCTTTGTCATTAGGAGCAATCTATGTTGCGTGCAACACTCTGTACGCAATGACAATACTCGGCCAAGCCGTCATCCCGAACCGTCGTTGTGAGGGATCAGCTTTTGACCTTTGTCATTAGGA
>JBGPOG010000102.1:0-10217 GCA_041487935.1 Chthonomonadia bacterium
GAACGCAGTTTGCCGCATAAGTGCCCGGCTTCCTGGAGTCAGGGCCGTACATCTCGAATGTCTTCTCCGGTTCCTTCGAGAGGTCCATTAGGTCCGGCACAGATGCCTGCATCCGGTAAGCCATCTCGTACTGCGCGATTCGAGTATTGATTTCCGGGTCGCCGAACGACTTCTCCGTCATCTTGTTCAGCTCGTCGACGCCGTCCAGCCACTTTCGCCGGTCTTCGCGGCTGATTCCGGGCGCGTTGTTCAGATAGAGCACCGGGTCACCGCTCGACCGCAGCTTCACGCCCTGATGGACCGACGGCAGGAACCCGCTTCCCCACAAGCGGCCGAATAGCGGCTGATCGTTCGCTCCGTTGGATGCAAGCGAGATGAGCACTACGTACGCCGGCAAGTCCTGGCACTCGCTGCCGATCCCATAAGATACCCACGACCCAATGCTCGGACGCCCCGGCTGCTGCGAGCCCGTCTGAATGTAGGTAATGGCCGGGTCGTGGTTGATCGCTTCGGTCCACACGGACCTTACGACTGCAATATCGTCTGCAACCTCGGCCGTGTGCGGCAGCAGCTCGCTGAACCAAGCTCCGGCCTGACCGGACTGCTTGAACTTAAAGATCGACGGCGCGACCGGCAGCGTCTTTTGCCCGGAGGTCATCCCGGTGATGCGCTGCCCCATACGTACTGAGCTCGGCAGGTCGACTCCTCGGTGCTTTTCGAGCTGCGGCTTGTAATCGAACAGGTCGATGTGAGACGGCGCTCCGCCCTGAAACATGTAGATGACGCGCTTTGCCTTGGCCGGGAAATTCGGCTGTCTCTCAGCCCATCCACGGTGCGACGCGCCGAATGCCTCCGGCGTCACCAGCGAAGCCAGCGCCGCCACTCCGATGCCGGTCGCGGCCTTGCCGAAAAGCTGCCGTCGCGTAATTTGAAGTTCATACTCTCGAATTGGGTCCATCGATGCCTTCCAAACTACCCGCATAAGCGGATCAAGTATCCTTCTCTCTCAAACTCCCCACGCCGTCTCGATCATTTTGAACCCGGCGGGATCAAACTGCGCCAACTCGGATCGCACAAACGGATAGAAATCGTTCGTGCCAAAGTAGGATTCTGTCAGCTCGGCAAAATACTCCTTTTCATCGGTAAGTGCGTAGTGACGCACGGTCTTGCCGTCCCAGTGGAGCACTTTTTCGTAGCTCCCGGACTTACCAGCGCAGTCATAGGCCGCCCGCACGTCCTTGTTGTCAAACCCGAGCTCCGTATGATGATACGCATGCGCGAGCTCGTGGAGCACCATCCAGGGCTGCTGCATTGTCCACTTCAGGAAGTTCTCCGCGTTCGCCACCTCCACGCACCGCGCCTTATCCGGGTTCATCTCGTGCTCGCGGAGCCACCCGATGTCCGGATGATAACACATGCAAGGATGATGGGGTTCCTTTTCCTCAAGCCAGATCGCCGTCTTCCGCAGCTTCGCCAGCGCGCCCGCCGGTATGACACGCGTGATCTGGTACAACTGATGATCCAGCAGCGCCTGCACGTCCGAGAACAACGGCTTCTGATCAGCCAAACCGCGATTAACGAGAATCTTCCAGCCACGTACCTCCTGCGGCGCATAGTGATTGGTCGGCTCGAAAGCGGATATCCGAGATTCATTCGGAAGCCCAGCATCCGCACTCCCGACAGCCGAAACCGTGACCAGCCCACCGATCGCTACGAGACTTTCACGGCGTGTAATTGTATGCACTCCAACCTTCCCCATGAAGTCTCCGGGTAAGCCAATGGTCGTTTTGTTGTAACCTTGCGCCGGTAAGTCTTGATTTTCTTCGAGCAAATTCAGGCCGCGACCACTTCCAGTTCTCTTGCGAGATTATATTTCTTTGCCAAGTATTCCGCAATTTCGCGCTCGATTTTGTGAATCATGGTTTTGGTACCTTCTATCTCATCCTCGCGCGTTTCAGGATCGCCAATCGTCTGCGCGGCAAATCGATCACAGAGACTGTACATCTTGGCCATGCTCTCGATAGAATGCCTGAGATCTTGCTCACTTTGGATCATATTAGTCTCCAACTATCCCTCCGCGGATATTGATTTCAACAATTCCGCGCTCCGCTCCCTCTTTCGACAGACACATGAAAGCGATTCCTTCAGCGTATTCTTCTAACGGATAGTCCTTTAACACAAGGTGATACCTGTCGACGCCGTAATACTGCCGAGCATACAACGGTACAAACAGCCTGCGATGTTCATTTTGTATCTGAACGCGGTAATGATCAACCGAAACGATAATCGAGTAATCCAGATCATTAGGCTCCGGTTTATCGGTCGAGAAGCTACCCCAAACCAAAACCCGTTTGATCGAAGGATAGAGTTTCGCAGCTTCTACTGCCTGCTCCAACAATCCGATCATAGCCCGTCGCGCTTCGGAATCAGAACCGAATCTCTCTCGTATCTCCTTCAGAGATGCGAGGTGAAAGCCCGGGGAAGCAAGCCATTGTTGTCGAATGTCGGCAAACTCATCGGTAGCTACATTTCTCTCGAAAGTGAATACCTCTTGGTCTCTAACTCCTCGTAAGAGCCTCGTCCGTATTGAGAATCATGCTCGCTACCGTCGTCCATGCAGCCAATTCGCCCACGTTCAGCTTTGGGTTGCGGGGCGACTCGCCGACGCTCAGTATTTTCATAGCTCCGTCTTTGTCCGCCCGGTATCGGTCGAGGTTTCGGTTGAGAATCTGCAAGACCACGTTCATCTCCGGCTCCGTCGCGGCCCGGCTCAGTACGAGCTGATAGGCGAACTGAACTCGCTCCCGCTGACCTGCCGGCGGTTCTGTGAGGATGCGCTCCGCCAATTTCCGGGCCGCCTCCATGTAGGTGGGGTCGTTCATCGTAACGAGCGCCTGGAGCGGTGTATTTGTGACGGACCGGCGTACGATGCAAAACTCCCGCTCGGGCGCATCGAACGTCTGCAGCGACGGCGGCGGCACGGTTCGCTTCCAGAAGGTGTACATGCTCCGGCGGTACAGCTTGTCGCCGTGATCCTGCACGTAGGATTGCGCCGAGAAACCGCCCCCAAATGCCATTTCCTCCCACAAACCGGCCGGATGATAGGGCTTGACCGACGGCCCGCCGAGTTTCGGCACCAAAAGCCCGCTCACCGCCAGCGCCTGGTCGCGAACGAACTCCGCCGGAATTCGCACGCGCTGAGCGTGTGCCCATAGCCGGTTCTCCGGGTCTTTCTCGAGAATCTGTTTCGAAACCGCGGATGATTGCCGGTAGGTCGCGGAGGTAACCATCATCCGGACCATGCGCTTGATGTCCCAGGGTTGCGGAAGTGTGGAAGTGTGGGGGTGTGGAGGTAATGAAGAACCGTCCATACTTCCACACCTCCACACCTCCACACTGGGTTTCATGAATTCACACGCCAGCCAGTCCAAAAGTTCCGGATGCGTGGGGCGCTCGCCCTGGGTTCCGAAGTTCTCAGGCGTTCGGACGAGACCCTGCCCAAATAGGGTCATCCAGTATCGGTTCACGGCCACCCGCGAAACGAGCGGGTTCTGCGGATCTACCATCCACTCCGCCAACCCAAGACGGTTCGCGGGAGCGCCTTTCGGCGGGGCCTCGAAAACAGCCGGAGTGGCCGGTCCCGGCACCTTGTCGCCCTTCTTATCGTATTGTCCGCGCACCAACATGAACGTGTCCCGAGGCTTCGGCATCTCCTGCATTACCATCGTGGTCGGGATGGAGGCGTCGAGGTCCGCGTACTTCTTCTTCCAATCCGCGGCTCCTGCGGCGAGCTTGCGATAACCCTCGTCGTTATTCTGCAGGTAGTACTTCGCCAGCGTTTCCTTCTGCTCGGGGGTCCGCTTGTCTTCGGCGGTCAGGAGGATCGCGCGCAACGGTTCGATCCCTGTGAGCTGTTCAACCTCTATCGCCGAGAGCTCGCGATTGTAGAGTCGCACTTCATCGATCATCCCTTTGAAGGGCGCGCTCGGATTACGCCGGCCGATGACCAGCGGCTTGTCTGTCCGGATGGAATCGGAGAGCTTGTCGTGGGTGATCTCGACCTCGGCGGGCTTCCCGTTAATGTAGATGTGAAGCCCTTTCGCCTTCCCCGAGCCGTCGTAGGTTACGAAGACGTGCGACCACTTGTTCATCTCTATGGCGGCCTTCGAGCTGATCCGGATGGCATTGTCTTCCCACTTGTGGATGAGGTGAGCGAACACCTTTCCGCCCTGAATGAAGATGTCCCAACCCCGGATACCGGCGGCCTCGTCCATCCGTGACACCACTGTGAGCGAATCGCCGCTCGTCGGATAGACCCAAGCGCCGTACGAGGCCTTGTCCTTCCAATCGAACCCGAACGCGTCGCCGAGCTCGCAATACGTGTTGCCATCGAAGCTCAACGCGCCGGCCACCTTGCCTGCGACCCATGCCGGTTTGCCCTGGACGGCCTTCGCGTTCTTGTTGCCGACCGCATTCCGCACCCGCTCCCCGGATGCTTCGTCCAGCGGATAATAAGCTGCCAACCCGGTGACCAGTGCAGGGGACTTTTCGAGCGAAGCCAGTGCTGTCTTCGACCACTCAGCCACCGCGGGAGCCTCTTCAGCCACTCGCCGCTGAACCAATTTCTCTTGCTCGGCAAGCTTCCTGGAGGTTTCATCGAGCTGAACCTGCTGCTCCGGTGTGGGGGATTTGATGAATGGCGCTGCATTGCCGGCCTGTCCGTCGAGCCCATTTTCCGGCACGTTGTTGAAGTAGGCGAACAGCCGGTAGTAGTCTTTGCTGGTGAACGGATCGTATTTGTGGTCGTGGCACTGCGCGCAGCGGAGTGTCAGCCCGAGGAAAGCGGTTGCCGTCGTATCGATACGGTCTTCGATGTACGCCGCGGCGTACTCTTCCGGGATGGCGCCGCCTTCGAAATTGATGGTGTGATTGCGGTTAAAGCCCGTGGCGATCTTCTGGTCGAGCGTCGGATTCGGCAGCAGGTCGCCCGCGATCTGCTCCGTGACGAACTCGTTGTACGGCATGTTCTTGTTGTACGCTTCGATCACCCACTCCCGCCAACGCCACATCTCCCGTTGGCTGTCGATGTGGTAACCATGCGTATCCGCATATCGCGCCAGGTCCAGCCACGGCAGGGCCATCCGCTCGCCGTAATGAGGATTTGCCAGCAGCCGGTCAACCACCCGCTCGTAAGCGTCCGGCCGCTTGTCGGCCAAGTAAGCGCTAACTTCGGAAGGGGTAGGCGGCAGCCCAGTCAAGTCCATCGTAACCCGCCGGATCAAAGTCCGCTTGTCTGCCTCCGGCGAAGGACGAAGGCCCTCCTTCAAGAGGCGGGCGAGGATGAAATTGTCGATGGGGTTGCGGGGCCACCCAAGAATCGTGCTCGTCGCCGTACTCGTCCATCGGTTCGTACTCGTACTCGCACTCGTACTCGGTTTTTGACCTTTAACGGCCGAGTACGAGTACGACGACGAGTACGAGTGCGATTCGGCGATTGCCGGAACAATAGGTCTCTTCGCCGCCACAAAAGCCCAATGCTTCGCGTACTTCCCGCCTTCCAGTATCCAAGCCTTAAGTGTCGCGATCTGAGCGGCTGTCAGCTTCTTGCCGGAAGCCGCGGGCGGCATCTGGAGCGGGCTGGTCGTCGAGACCCGCAGCCACATCGCGCTCCGATCGAGCTTGCCCGGGACAATTGCAACGTCCCCGGTAGCCAGCTTTGCCCTGGATCCGTCCTCATTATCCAACCGGAGCCCCGCTTGCCTCTGGTTAACATCGAACCCATGGCATTTGAAGCAGCTCTCGGAGATAATTGGCCGAACGTCCCGGTCGAAGTCGAGAGCCGCCTTCCCCCCTGCAGGCGCGCCAACCGCCGGCAAGAGGAGCAGCAAGACAGGCGTCAGAACGGCCAACCCAAACCCAATTCGCATTTGCGTAGTCATATTAACCTTAGATGCTGGAATGGGTAGATTGTATCACTATGGGCGGAGCGACGTCAACTTAGCAGGCGTGAGAAGGCTGCGGGGTTACCCGGGAAAGCACGCAAGGCCGATGAGGGGCCAAACGAGTAAGCGATTGGATGCCGAGGACCCGGCACATAACCCTTGCGGCAGACGCGCCTCAACAATTTATTCGGTTGTCAAAGAGCTGATAACGCGCCCTCTGCCCTAACTCTGAGGAACTATTGAGGACTCGACCGATTTTATCGTGGGCTCGGTAAACGCAAGACGGCGTAGCCGGGACTGAAAGCTGAAGGCTGAAGACTGAAAGCTGAAAGTCCTGACCGACTCAAGGCTAATTATTGTGCGACTGCGATGCTGAAAGCCGGTAATCGGTGTTATGGCGCTGCGCTGATTGCGGCGTGGGTCCGCATTCATTCCGGTATTGAAATACCGGTCTGGGTTTACGAAACCTGCCTTCGCAGGTTGTAGCGTCAGGCATTACCGTTGTGCTGGTACCGGGCCAGCAACGCGCGGTTTGTTGCCGCGAGCGTTTCCCCTTTCAATTTCCGATTTCCAATTTCCAATTACCGAAATCGAGTTCGAGTTCGAGTTCGACGGTCTTTGGGTCGGAATGCCCGTAATATGTTTCTTACTCGTTTGGACGATGGGAAAACGGAAAGGGGTACAGACAGATATCAATTTATTTTTGACGACTACTAGAGTGACCGGCCGGTGTTGACTTCTGGGTGGTTTGGATTTATACTGGCGGATAGCTGGGATAACAAGATGCGACCTGTGTGGCATAGAGATGTAGTAGGCGAGTTTGAAATGAAGGATAGCAGAACGGAGGAGAACCTGATGGACAGCGAGGAATGGAAGCGGAGAGCGCGTGAGATAACCACGCCAACTGACTATGACTCTTTGGTGAGGGCAGGAGTGTTGAAGAAAAAGGACGGGGACTGGTATGAGATTGTCAAATTGGACGAGCTGCCGGAACACGCAAGAGCTAAGATTTCGGCTGTAACTAGTGGCCAACCGATAATGGTGAAGTTCCTGGCTCCGAGTAAGCGCTTGGAGAAAATGGTCAATGGCGGGCTGGTTAGACGGGGTCACTGACCGCTCGAAGAGCGTCAGGTTCTAACGAAGTTTAGTGTCATATGGAAGTTGCAGGATTGTATCCGACTTGCGTCATAGCGGCTAATACAGGAGGTGTGAACGAAGCCGAAAGTGGATTCTAAATGCGTCTCACATAGTGAGACTTAATGGTGCTGCACAAGGTTACCCACTATCACTCCAAGCATCTGACCAGGAGCAGTTCGAAATCGACTTGCGGTCACTTCTCGACAACGGAGGGCCGAAGCGTGACCTCTATGAAACCGTGGTTGACAATCTGCCCTATCACGTTTGTATTCGCTTCGACGCGATTGCATTCGCCGAGATTTGCCAGCCACATCGACCTGCTGCTGGCGCATGGAAACTGTACTAGCCTCAGACGGGACATTCGATTAGGCTGCGGCGACTTCCTTGTGCCTTGCTGGATCCTGCGGTCATCGTGAAATCCCCTGCTCGGACGGCTTCCACATAGGCAGATCCGCACGCAGGGTTTCTGTGAATTGTCTTTCGTTTACATAGCCGCAATTGGTGTCCGCCATTCGTACGCCTGCATTTCCTCCGCGGTAGGGTCCTGGCTCGGAGACAATAAACCTTGGGAAAACGCACAAGATCGCTTTCTAGGTTCGAGCTTCTTGTCGTCCTGCTGCTAATTACCATTGTGTTGTTGCTTGGATTGATTGCGATACCATTCCTGTTGATAAACCTGCGCACAGCATCAGGCATTTTAACGGCTGAACGGTCCGAAGATGCGCGAATTGCGAAGGCAACCAGTGATGTCAGCGCCATCGACTCTTTGCTCGACAACTACAAACTAGACGTCGGCACGTACCCGTCCACCGATGAGGGGTTGGTTGCGCTCATCGAGAATAAGGCTAAATCTCCCTTTTGGAACGGACCGTACTTGAAAAATGGACTGCCTAACGATCCATGGGGCAGCCCGTACATTTACAGTGAACCTGGAGTTCACGGATCTTTTGACGTGTCTAGCGCTGGCCCCGACGGTATTGTAGGAACATCAGACGACATTGGAAATTGGAACCTGCAGAAATAACAGCCTTGTGACTTGCCGAACTGAATGCCGATTTTCCGGTCACTAGTCTGTTTCGTCGAACTGTGAGGAGAGCGTTGGTTAGCAGACCGCCCTTAGAAATCGTCGTTACGTTTCGAATTGCCGAGTGCTCGTTGCCGGAGCTGGAGCGTTTCCACGCTCACCTGGATGCAGAACTTTCTGTGAGGCGCCTCGGTTCTTGCGGCCCTCCCGAGTTAACTGCAGCGGGATTATTTCAATTCTCCTGCAGCCTATCTAACCTTCACGAAGGCTTAAACCACTTCGGCAGGCTCTGCCTCGAAATGATTCCTAGGCCCGCAGTTCGGGTTACGCTCTATGGCCAGGATCAATATCCCATTGGAATCTTTCCGAACAATGATCTGCAAGCTTACCTCCCTGGCCTGGAGGGTCAAGACAGCGACGAAAACCGCGAAGAAGTAGAGGAAACCTAACGTATGGACTACAACGAGGAAAAAGCGACCGCGGCTGCGTGCTTCTTTCTTGAGAAGGCCGGGGGCAAGCTTGACGATCTTAAACTGATGAAGCTGCTTTACCTGGCCCTACCGGATTCCCGTCGTTTGGGCTAGAATACATCTATGCCCGCTCGCGTGTATATCGAAACAACTATCGTCAGTTACCTGACTGCGTGGCCCAGTCAGGATGTTATTAGAGCGGCGCATCAGGAGATCACGCGGAGCTGGTGGAATGATTCGCGGGATGCATTCCACGTTTATGTCTCGGCGGCCACTGTTCGCGAGGCTTCCGGCGGTGATCCGATAGCTGCCGCTGAAAGGCTGCGCGCGCTGCGGGGGCTTCCGGAGCTCGAAATCACCGTCGAAGCGGAAGAGCTTGCGCAGGAATTATTAAACGAGATTCCCCTTCCGGCACGGGCTGCGGTCGATGCGCTCCACATTGCGGTCGCGGCCGTCCACGGTATGGATTACCTGCTTACGTGGAATTGCACTCACATAGCAAATGCAACTCTTCGAAGTAGAATTGAGTCGGTTTGCAGGCTCAAAGGTTTCGAGCCGCCGATTATTTGCACGCCGGAAGAACTGGCGGAGGATTTTGACAATGTATAAGGACGCTATCGTAGAGGAAGTTCGCACGATTCGTGACGATTACGCTCGTCAATTCGCCTACGACTTGCACGCCATCTGCGTGGACCTTCGTAAGGACCCCCGGGATGCCGGCAGGCCGACCATACGCCTTCGTCCAAAGCGGGTTCGTTCGTCTCGAAAGCCATCCCAGAATCGCGCGCCGGTGTGACAATGCCCCTCATCGATTCACTCACCCGTCTACTTGATACCCGCCGGGCGTGCGCCCGGTAATTAAGGCTCCTGGCGGGGCTTGGGGGTTGGTCTCGCGTGTGAATTGTTAAGCCTCCTTGCGGGTTCCGGGGAGGCTTATTGTTTGTGAGCAGGGGCGGTCGGTTGCGTTGTAATTCAAATAGAAAAGGGGCGAATAATTCGGATAACGCTTGTGTCTCTTACGAGAACTGTTCGGCCGAATTATTCTCCCCTACAACCAGTCCTTTTGAGCGCCAGGGTGTTCCTCGCGGCGGTTGATTTGTAGGATGTTTCACCTGCGCGCCTGAATTCCACGGTCCGAGCGCACGATTGTGCAATCTGGCAAAATGCACTATAATGGTTGTGGAGGTGCTGTTATGCCTAATATGACTATTCGACTGCCGGAGGAGAAGCTGAGGCGGCTGCGCCAGACCGCTTCCATTCACAAGAAAAGTGCGAACGCGCTGGTGGAGGAGGCGATCGACGCGTACTTGCCGCGTCTTGCGGGGCCGTCGCTCGCCGACGTGCTGCAGGACTACATCGGCGCCGGAGATGGTCCACCGACCGACTCTAGCCGCATCAGCGAAGTGTTCGGGGAGATTCTGGAGCAGAAACACCATGAGGGCCACTTTTGATTTCCCTCACCGATTCACTCACCCGTCTACTTGACACCCGCCGGGCGTGCGTCCTATAATTAAGGCTCCTGGCGGGGCTTGTAGTTTGGTCTCGCGTGCGAATTGTAAAGCCTCCTTGCGGGTTCCGCGGAGGCTTGTTTTGTGTAGGGGACAACGTCAAAAGCAGGTCCCTCACAACGGCGGTTCGGGATGA
>JBGPOG010000103.1:0-10157 GCA_041487935.1 Chthonomonadia bacterium
AGAAACTTCACCGTTTAGTGCATGAGTGTCAACTTGCAAATTCAAAAACAGATCCCTACGGGATGACGGGGGCTGTGACAGTTTCTTACGCTCAACGCCGCGTTAGGCGCGGTAAAATGCTCCTAAGAAACTTCACCGTTTAGTGCACGAATGTCGACTTGCAAATTCAAAAACAGATCCCTACGGGATGACGGGGGCTGTGACAGTTTCTTACGCTCAACGCCGCGTTAGGCGCGGTAAAATGCTCGGAATGACGGCGCCCCGCCGCGTCACTCTGATCAATTAATGTTGCGTGCAACACGGTGCAATGAAAGACAAGCGCAGCAATAACGTCATCCCGCAAGGGATCCGCTTTTCACGTTTTGTGATTAAGAACGGATTGAGGAATCCCACGTAGACTGATTCTCACGGATCGTGAATGGATATATTTTCGGCTTGTACTGTGCAAAATCGCGTCAGGCGATTGAAGGTTTTCTTTCGGATAAGTAATTTACGAAATATCGCAAACGACTGAACGTAAAGCACGAAGGAATTACCCATCACACGTGGGAGGTATCGGGATGACCGAAGCAATTACCTACCGGCAGTCCGCTGTTGAAGACTGGCCCAGATTGCCTTACGATGAGTGGCAAGACACCTATGCCACGCTGCACATGTGGACGCAGGTCGCCGGTAAGATACGGCTTGCACTGGCGCCGGCAGTAAATCATTGGTGGCAGACCACGCTCTACGTCACGGCTTGCGGCATTACGACATCCCCGATGCCCTATGGAAGCCGGATCTTCGAGATCACGTTCGACTTTCTGGACCATAATCTCAGGATCGAGATCAACGACGGCACGAGACGGTCGATCGAGCTCAGGCCGCGTACGGTGGCGGACTTCTATGGAGAGGTTATGTCTGTGCTGGAGTCGCTTGGGCTCAAGGTCAAGATATGGTCTACCCCGGTCGAGATTCCAGATCCTATTCCGTTCGAGCAGGACACCGTCCATGCGTCGTACGATCCGGAGTTCGCCCAACGGTTCTGGCGGGTTCTCGTTGAGACGGATCGGGTTCTCAAGGAGTTTCGTGGCGGATTTCTCGGCAAGGCAAGCCCGGTACACTTCTTCTGGGGCAGCTTCGACCTGGCGGTCACCCGGTTCTCCGGGCGTGTTGCGCCAAAGCATCCCGGCGCTCCGAATGTGGCGGACTTTATCACTCAGGAGGCCTATTCGCATGAGGTTAGCAGTTGCGGATTTTGGCCCGGAGGATATGGAATGGATGCCGCCTATTATGCGTATGCGTATCCGGCGCCGGATGGCTTTGGCGCATATCCCATTAGACCCCCGGAGGCGTTTTATAGCGAACGGATGAAGGAGTTCTTCCTGCCCTACGAGGCAGTCAGAAGGTCGCCCAACCCGGACCAAACGCTCATGTCTTTCCTCGAGACAACTTACGAGGCCGCGGCCGAGCTTGCGAAATGGGACCGGGCTGCGCTCGAGCGGAAGCCTTGATCGGGCGATCAGACGGCAAAGGAGATTACGCCATGAAATGCCAGCACCTAGACCAGATCCAAGAGGTGACGCCCAGCGCGACCGGGTGTGAAGATTGCCTGAAGATCGGAGGAAGGTGGGTTCACCTTCGTATCTGCCTGGTCTGCGGCCACGTTGGGTGCTGCGATTCGTCGCCCAACAAGCACGCAAGGGCGCACTTCCACGCAACGGAACACCCCATCATTCAATCGTTCGAGCCGGGTGAAGACTGGCGCTGGTGCTATATCGATGACGACTATATTTGATGGTCGTTATCGGGCGTCTTACCGTTCAAGCTGTTGCGGAACCATTGCGAGTGAATTGCTGTCATCAGCTACAATCCTTCCCTCACTTGGGAAGTTCCCATAACAGGAATTCTGGTTGCGTTGTCGATCGTCGGAAGCATCGCATATTACTTCCGCCAGGATCTGATCAACGCCGGACAGAGAGAAAGCAATATTACCGTCAATTCGGCTCAGCCGCCGCCGGTTTACCAGGCGCCGACCGTCTATCCGTCTACGTCTGTGCACTGACGCTAGTGTAGTGTCTCAGTAATGTCATTACAACGACGACAAAGTGGCAACAGCGTCATTCCAAACTGTCTTTGTGAATCTGGCCAGAGGGCCACCCGTATGGGTGTTTTTTGCTTTAACAGTTCACGATCCGTGGGGTGGGGGTGAAGCATTCGGGCTAATGGTTGGCGGGTTCCGATACATTATGTCGTCCGAATGCTTCACCCCTACGCGCGGCCGATCAGCGTTTTACACGAATTGTGAACACTTACTTTTTGCCTCGCATTATAAGGACGAGCCGGAGACACTACGCTAGTGAGCGGCGCCGTGCATCGAAATGGCGCGGCCCTTCTTGAAGAGCAGCAAGAGGGGCAGTGCGGCGAGGAAGATCACTCCCATCATCAAGAACGCGTCCCCGAAGGACATTACCATCGCCTGGGTCCCAACGGCGCTGTCCAGGATTCGGAGCGCTCGACCGTGAGCGATTGGAGTGGACGCGCCTTTCGCCATCATTGCGCGCTCCAACGCGGCCAGACGCTGGAGCGTTTGTGCGCCCGCAGCGTTCACGTGCTCGACCAGTATGGCGCGATGAAATTGAGTCCGGTGGCCAAGGAATGTAGAGAGAAAGGCAATGCCGGCGCTCCCTCCGAGCTGGCGGGCAAGATTGAACAGGCCCGCCCCTTCCGCCAGCTCTTTGCCCTTGAGTCCCGCCAGCGTTGCCTGAGTGAGCGGCACCCAGAGAAGTCCAATGAACGCGCCTCGAAGGATGAGGGGTAGAAGCATTTGGTCGGGTCCGGTATCTATCGTGATCTCTCGCAGCAGGTACATCGAAACGATAAACCCGAGCGCCCCAATGGCAGCCAGATTCCGCGCCGGAAATCGCATGACGAGTTTCCCGACCACGGGCATCATTACGGCTGTTGCGACGGCTCCGGGGAATATGATCCATCCGGTCTGATTGGCGGTGTAGTGGCGGATGTTCTGCAGGAAGACCGGCAGGATAAAGACGCCGCCGTATAGTCCGAACCCCAGGACCACGGCGAAAACTGCGCCGGCAGATAATCCGCGGTTCTTCAGCACGCGCAGATTAATTACGGGTTCCCTGGCTCGGAGCTCCCAGACAATCATCATGACGATCGCAGCGACGGCGGTGATTGACAGCCACTGGATGTAAGCCGACTCCAACCAGCCTTCGTGGTTTCCCTCTTCCAGCACGGTTTGCAAACAGCCGACACCGATAGCAAGAAAGCCGATGCCTGCGAAGTCGATCTTCCGGCTTCCTGCCTGTACGTACTTCGAGTCTTGAACGAAGAGAATCGTGAGCACCGCTGCGAGCGTGCCAATCGGGAGGTTGATGAAGAAGATCCACGGCCAGGAGTAGTTATCCGTGATCCAGCCGCCAAGGGTCGGGCCGAGCGTAGGGCCGACCATGACCCCGACCCCGAAGATCGCGGTGACCATTCCTTGCTGTGCCGGCGGGAAGACTTCCATCATGGTCGCCTGTGCCGTCGATAGCAACGCTGCTCCGCCCGTGCCCTGAAGAATGCGGAAGAAGACCAGAGCGCCCAGCGTCCGTGACGTGCCGCAGAAGAATGAGGCGACCGTGAAGAGGATGATTGAGCCGGCCAGATATCTCCGCCGCCCGAAGGTTGTTGACAGCCAGCCCGTCATTGGCAAAACGATGACGTTTGCAATGATATAGCCCGTCGAGACCCACGAGATCTGGGTAAGCGTCGCACCGAGATTGCCCATCATCTCCGGAATGGCGACGTTGACGATGGACGTATCCAGAACCTCCAGGATCGTCCCGAGCATTACCGCCGCAAGGATGATCCACCGCACCGCCCCGGCGTAATCGGAGTATTCATCTCTAGGCTTTGCGATAACCGTTGCCATTGTCTTTGGTTCAACCGCAGAGGACGCAGAGGGTTCGCGGAGGCAGATCGATCGCGGTTACTCCACTGAAATCGAGCTCAAATCCCTCTGCCGCCCTCTGCGTCCTCTGCGGTAAATAAATCGGACTTTGCAGTCAATCTATCGTTTCGTTTCCACGGTTGCGGTAACCGACATTCCGGGGCGTAAGCGGTCTATGTCCGGCTGCCCAGGATCCAGGTTGATCCTGACCGGGATTCTTTGGACGATTTTTGTGAAGTTGCCGGTTGCATTATCCGGCGGAAGCAGGGTGAACGTGGAGCCGGTGCCGGCGGCGATACTCTCTACCTTGCCATGGAACTGCCGCCCTGGAAGGCCATCGACCTCCACCTCCGCGCGGTTTCCCGGGCGCACGCTCGGGAGCTGGGTCTCTTTGAAGTTAGCGGTTACCCAGATGCTTCCGTCCGGCACGATGGACATGAGCGGGGTTCCAGGCTGGACCATTGCCCCAACCTCAACCTGTTTGTTGCTCACCCTGCCGCTTACGGGAGCGAAGATACGGGTGTACTGCAAGTTGATCCGCGCCGCATCGAGCGCCGCCTTTTCCTGCTCGATTTTGGCAACCGCTTGCGAGGCCGCGCTGCGGCTTACGTCGACTTGCATCGGCGCGGTCCGAGCCTGATTGAGTTGCCCCTCCGCCTGCGCCTTTCGTGCGATTGCCTGATTGACTCCCTGCAATGAGGCGCGTTTCTGAGCTTCGGTTTGGATAATTCCGGCTTCCGCCGCCTTTGCCTGCTCCTTCGCGGCGGCGACCTGCGCCTTGGCTTGATTGATTGCTGCACCAGACCAGTTGGCCTGCTGGCGAGCTGCGTTGAGATCCGCCTGCTTCTGGGCTACAACGGCCTGAGCCGAAGCGACTTGCTGCCTTGCGGCTTCAACATTGGCGCCGGCGATGATGGCCGAGGAATTAGCTTGATCGGCTGTCTGCTCGCTAACCGCGCCTTCCGAGACAAGCGAAGAGTACCGCTTCTGATCGCGAACTGCCTTTGCTTCGACCGAGCGCGCCGCATCCACCGCGGACTGTGCCGCCCGAACTCCCGCATTCGCCGTATCCACTTGAGCTTCGGCCGCTTTAATGGAATCGATGCTCTTCTGCTTCGCCGCGAAGGCGGCGGTCAGCGCTGCCTGGGCGCTCACAACGTTCGCATCGGCGCCTCGCGCACCGGCGCGGGCGGTCGCGATCGTTGCATCGGCGCGGGCGACGTCCGCTTGTGCCGAAAAGATCGAGCTTTCGGCCTGGGCGAGCACGCCCTGAGCTTGAAGGGTCTGGGCCGAGCCTGTTTCGGAAGTCAACGATACCGTCTGCCCGGCCCCCTGCGATGCGGCGACGGCCATGTCGAGATTCGCCTTGGCCTGGTCGTAGGCCGCGCGGTAGGTCGCATCGTCGAGCACGGCAAGAAGGCCCCCCGCTTTGACAGCCTGGTTGTTCTTGACAAGAACCTGTTTGACGGTCCCGCTTACCTGCGGAGAAATCTGTGTTACGTCAGAGGAGACCGCTGCGTCGTCCGTGGAAACGTGGACCGCGGCGAAGCGGGCATACCGAACCCCGAACATGATGGCAATGGCCAGCGCGACGACCAGCCCGGCGGCCAGCAATGGCCTAGTCCAGGGCCGGCGACCGGTACCGTTGATGCCGTCGAGCGGTTCTTCAACATCAGAGTGCTCCGGCCCGCGATCCTCGACCCGCACAGGCCTCCTCACGGGCCGCCGGTCTTTGAATCGCTTAACCGAATCTGCGGCATCTGACATGATTAACTCCAATCACAATACGCGTGACCGAAACGGTATTTCAGTCAAGTTCTTGCAAATAATGGGCCGCCGAGCGGTCCGGGTCTATAACACTACGCACACTGCAGGCCTGAAATCAGCAAGCCGGCGATATGCGATGCTCTGTTCCGAATTCCCTCGCGGTCCACCAACTCCCTTGGGCTGAGGTTGGAAGGCATCAATCCGGTGGTAGCAGTCAAGAGTGCGTGCGCCGTCTGCAGCGCATCATCCAGGTGAAAAGCGCCGAGCAGCCGCCCCTCGATCAATACTTCCGCGAAGATCTCGGCTTCTGCCGCGAGCCACTTTTCGCGCCTTTCGAACAGCGAGGTCCTGAGATCGGCCAGGATATCGTCAAGGCTCTGGCCGAATCCGGAAATGGCGTCGAGCTTCATCGTAACCCGCTCGACGATCATCCGCTTGAGCCTCTCCGCTGGAGCGCCGTCTGCGCGGCTCAGCCACCGCAGCCGTTCGCAAACCCGATTGTTCAGCCGGGCGCAGCATGACAGCGCGACTTCTTCTTTGCTCGGGAAGTAGAGGTAGATAGTCCCCTTGCCGATGCCGGCCTCGCGGGCGATATCCTCCATGGTCGTCTTCTTATATCCGTATCGTTCGATCAGCCGGTTGGCCGCATCGATGATCTGGTCGCGCATATCTTCCCGCAAAGCCGGGTTCTTAGTTCTCATTCTTCGCCTCTGAATAATGACTGAAATCGTATTATGGTCATAGTACCCCACCTTACCTGTATCGAGCACACGTTTGACGAAGTATTCGTACCGTTTTTCCGGGCCGGCCGACATTAGCGATTCGAATTCCTTCTCTCTTAGGATCCAAGACATGATGTTTATGCTCCATGGCTACGCTTGCAAGATCATTCCTACCGAGCGGAAAGGTTACCTGAAGAACTTATGATGCAACCTGTGTCGATCGCGAATCTGCAAATCGCTGTGACCATAACCGAAGCCATCACTTGCACCTTTGCCTATTCGGTGAGCTAGTGTAGTGTCTCCATATCACCTTTACAATGTGAAGGAAAAGCAGATTCCTCGCAAAAACGGCTCGGAATGACGGTTTCGCGACGTTGTTGCCGTTGTAATGACGTTATTGAGACACTACACTAGATCGTGTCCGGGCGGAACGCGGATTTTGCCGCGACTTCCGCGCTTTATGGCGTTTATCTCCTGTTGTATCCATCCGCGGAGACTGCGCCCTAGATTCAATACTGTTCGGTTAATGATGAAATCCAGTAAACTCTTGCTGTTAACGACACGAAGGGAGAGTTCACCTAATGCCGAGAGAAGAAGCCGCCTTGCCCGGCGGCGTGCGAATGCCGGATCTGATGAGGATGAGTGTGACGGTGCTGGCTTGCGTGTATCCGCCTGCTGCGGTAAAGCAGGCGCTGGAGGGGAACCGGACGGCAGAGCCGTCGTGAGCAGTCTCTCCCCGCCACTCTGATGGTCTGCTATGTGATGGCGTTGGCGATCTACATGCAAATCTCCTACCGGGAGATTCTGCGTGTCGTTCTGGATGCGTTCAACCGATCCGCCGGGAGCCGGGGCGTTCGCATCCCTGCGAAGTCCTCGATCTCCGAGGCGGGAGAGAGGTTGGGCGCGGGACAACAGTGAGAGATCAATGTAATCAGTCATTCCTCCACTTCACGTGCCCGTCTGCGTAGATGACTGCCCGCCCGCCTGGGCCAGTCACGTAGCCTAGCTCGGTTTCCGCGGGACTTGTGATGTCCTTCATCGCACCGCCGCCAAATGTGTAAGTGAATCCGTTGAAAAGGCCGCTGTTCTTGAGATACGGGTCCAGCTTGCCGTTTATGTTGTCGCCGTTCGGATAATTCTCATCGTAGTCCTGAGCATACATGAGTATTCCCAATCCAAGCTGCTTTCCGTTCGAGAGAGCGACGGCTCGCTGCGCCTGCGCCTCCATCGCCAGGAATATCTCTTTTGGGAACCGGATGATCTGTGCCGAATACGCATACCCGCCGAGACAATATAGAACTCCATCCTGTTTCGGTGAGAGCTTCGACCACGTGCAGTCGGAGGATACCATCGCGCGCGGCCGGTCCGTCGGCGCCACGCTTTCCAGCCAGAGCGGGCTTACTTTGCGCGATGTCTCGCCTTCTTTGATGACCGCGGATCCGGATTTCAAACGGAGGTCCCCAATCTTCTCCGCAATTATGGTTGGCTCCTCGATCTTTGCTGTCTCCTGGACTTTACCGGTCTTGATATCTAGGACGAAGTAATGCCGCACGGGCCTGCCGTTTTCCCCGCGTTCCACGGATATCAATCTAACGGCGCTCCCTTCCCTGCACCATCCCCAGTTGGCAAACATCGGCTTTTCGGTAAGTACTATTGGTTGCCCCAAGGGACCTCGATCGCGAATGAATTGGATTACGTGTCGATTGGCGCCAGGTTCCCCGACCGTCATGGATTCGACCATAGCCATCGGAAGCACGGGCGACGGGTCGAGTGAGACAAAATTTGGTTCATGGTCGACCTCATTGTCCGTGAAGCTCACCACTTTTGCGAATGCGGCGGGCCCGTTTATCCTGAGCAAACTGTGCCGCTTGCGCGTCTTGCCGGGTTGCGTTGGGCTTGGCTCGAAGGTCTCATCGACGATTGCGACCGCGATATCCGTACCATTCAACCAGCGATAATCGACGATGTTGGCTCCGGGTCGGGATGGTCGTTTCCAAATCGTGGTCGCCTGGCGCCCCTTCACGTCCCACAGAACCAGCCCGATCTCGCCTGGGGGCGGCCCCTGCGGCGGCTTGCCGGCGGCCAGATCCTTGATCATCTCCGGCGGAATGCGCATCTCGTTCTTTCTCAGTAGGGCGAATCGGCCAGTCGTCGACCAGACCGCTCCATCCACTCCCGGGCCGGCGATCACTTCCGCCGGAAGCAGCATGCAGGCTTCTTTCTCCGTAAGCAGCGCCATCTGGGGCGAGGGGCCCGGCTGGGCCTCAGTAGAATGCAAGGTTGCGGCCATCGCAGCCGCCAGGAGCACGGGCAAGAGTAAACGCATGGTGGGAGCCTCCAGAATCAAAATGGTTTTAGCGCCGATTACACAATACGACTGCTATTTCGGCACGGCAGATACGTCGAAAAAGCGATTGTACCTGAATAAACCGAGCCATCTGCAAGGCCATTGGTTCAATTCGTCTTTGAACCATGATGTATCGGATTAAGTGATTACCATGAATCGACTGAAAAAATCATAGTCAATCAGACAATCCGATGAATCATAGAAGCAATTGCAAGAAATGGCGCCGCAAGCCGAAAGCAACGTCATTCCCGCATGCCTTTAGCGGGAATCCAGCGACTTAGGAGACTGGATTCCCGCTAACGACCTCGGGAATGACGACCTAGCGAGTGTTGCAATCGAATTATGTAATTCGCCCCATAGTTCAGAATACTTAGGGTTTGGTCTCACCCGGCCAGGGCTTGCCCCTCACCTCGGCAACAAACCGTCCATCGTGCTGGACGAACCGCTGGATGGTGTAGCTCGCGAAAGCCTCCTGCCGAACCGTCCGTACGATGATGCCCGCATAGATCAGGCAGAGCAGACAGGAAACTGGCGCCACCAGGCCTCGGAAACCCCGAACCCATCCCACGCTGAGCGGTACACGGCAAACGATGCTGACGATTCCAATTCCGATCGCAACCAAGAACGGAACAACCGGCAGCGCCCAGGAAAGCCAGGCCAGCGCTCCAACAAGCCCCAAGTTAATGCCGTCGAGCGGGATTTCGATTCCACCGAGCAACGCGGTCCATAAGTCGACGATCGGCGTGCTGGCCGGCGCGTGCCATATGCAGAAAAGCGCCGCCAGGAGCGCGCAGCCCGCGCCTATCCACAAGGCCGCCAGACCTCGTCGCAAACCCGACCGCCCCTCGCGAGTGCCGAATACAAGAATAACGGCATTGACAGCAAGCGTCAATCCCACAATGGCCATCAGAGCGAATTGATTGAGGAACGCTTCCACCGTGGCTCCGGAAACAACCACAAACCCCAGGATGCTGCCGTAGCGAGCGGCAGACGACATTGGGCGCCCGGCGCGAATACCTCGAGAGCGAACCAGGAGAGCGCAGATCCCGCCGAGAACCAAGACCGTCTGGCAACGGGGCTGTTTAGCTGTTGGTGCGGATGCTCGATGAACCCCAAGAAGCAGATGAACGGAAAGTGGTATCTCATCCGCGCTCGACCGGATCGCCTTCGTGGTGACGGCGTGATTCACGCTTCCATCCGCGAGGACCGCGTGGAGGCGTGGTTTCACAGACTCACGCGCAATCACCTTAACCATTCAAGCTCCCTATCTCATGCCGCGGCCGGCAAGATTTTCGAATCAAATACTCTAAGGAATGCCTCTACCGTCGCAGGATCAAAATGGGCGCCCGACAGCGATTGAATGTGCGCCCGTGTCTCCTCCACG